>NZ_JBFUCN010000027.1:0-60564 GCF_056405195.1 Polaromonas sp. P1_H6 | reverse complement strand
GCGTCCCTTCGCTGCGCTACGGGCAACCTGCGGTGCTCGGTTCAGGCGGGGTCTCGCTAAACTCGCCTTCGGCTCAAACAACGCGATCCCTGATCCGCCTGAACCTGCGCTCCTCGGCGCATCCACAAGGGGTGGGGAAGGAATACCAAATCCAAATACTGAAAACCACAAGGACTCGCCTTAGCGAGTCCTTGTTTGTATTTATCTCTTTGTCTCTTTGTCTCTTTGTATTTCTTCTGTTTTCGGCTCCCGCTCCCGATTGCCCCGTCCTGGCTGGGCCGAGGAGCGCAGAGACAAGCGGATCAGGGCCGGCGTTGTCTGAGCGAGGCGAGTTTAGCCGGACCCCGCTTGGCTCGAGCACCGCAGGTTGCCCGTAGCGAAGCGTAGGGACCCAGACTGCGGGTCGCCTTTTTTTGCTTACTTTTTTTGGCGAAGCAAAAAAAGTGAGTCGCATGCCGGGCGACTCCCGGCCAGCAGGACTTAGCAGAGGGCAGGGGCGTGCAAGCCGGCACAAGACCCGGCCAAACAAACCTTACCTCAGCACAGCCAACGCAAACGGCAGGCTGACCACCCCCAACATGGTCGACAAAGTCACCAACCCGGCAACATAAGCCCCGTTGTAGCCCATGCGCGCCGCGAGCACATAGGCACTGGACGCGGTGGGCAACGCGGAGAAGGCCAGCAGTATGGTGGTTTGCACCGGCGACAGGCCAAAGGCCTTGGCCAGGCCCAGCGCCACGATGGGCAGCAGGAAGTGGCGTATCGACAGCACCGCCACCGTCAAAGCCTTGGCTTGCGACAGGTGCGCGAACTGCATGCCGGCGCCGGCCGACATCAGGCCCAGGGCCAGGGAAGCGGCGCCTATGCGATTGACGGTGGGTTCCAGCCAGAAGGGGATGCTGAAACCCAGCAGGTTGGCGGCCAGGCCCGTGGCTGTCGCCACGATGAGCGGGTTGCGCACCAGCTCGCCCAGGAAGCCGCGCTGGGCATGCCTGGCCATGGGCCATACCGCGGCGACGTTGAAGAGGGGTACGCAGACACCGATCAGCACCGCGATCAGCTGCAGGCCCTGGGCGCCGGCCAGGCGGTCGGCCAGGGCCAGGGCGATGAAGGAGTTGAAGCGAAAGGCCACCTGCGCGCTGGCCGCGTGCTCGCGCGCGTCGATGTGGCGGCGCAGCCAGGGCAGGTAGGGCAGGCTGTAGGCCATGGCGATGCCGGCCACGCCCATCAGCAGGCCGGCGCCTATCAGGCTGGAGGCGGCGCCCAGGTCCAGCGGGCTTTTCACGATGGAGTGGAACAGCAGGACCGGAAACAGAAAGTAATAGACCAGGCTTTCCACCTTCTCCCAGACCGTGCGGTTGAGGGCGGTGTAGCGGCACACCAGGTAGCCGCAAACGATGAGGGAAAAGTCGGGGAAAAGAAGCTGGGCGTAATTCACCCCGCCGAGAATAACCGCAATCCCTGCGGGTTTGCCCTTATGCGTAATCCACAACTGGCGAAGCGCGCGGCTGCGATTACCATTTCAGCTGTTTCATCGGAAGGATTTGAACATGCAACGTCGTTATCTCTTTGCCTACTCCGTGCTGTCCGCGCTTGTGCTGGGCGCCGCCGCGGGCCCTGCATTGGCGCAGGGCTACCCCAACAAGGTCATCAAGCTCCAGGTGCCTTTCGCACCCGGCGGCACCACGGATATCGTGGCCCGCGTGATCGCCGAACCACTGGGCAAGGCCCTGGGCCAGAGCGTCATCGTCGAGAACAAGGCCGGCGGCGGCGGCGTGGTCGGCGCGCTGGAAATCGCCCGCACCGTTCCCGACGGCTACACGCTGGGCGTGGCCACGGTGTCCACCACCGCGGCCAACCCGGCCATCAACCCCAAAATTCCGTACAACACGCTGACGGACTTCACGCCCATCATCAACATCGCGGCCACGCCCAACATCATCGCGGTGCACCCAAGCTTTCCGGCCCGCAACTACAAGGAGTTCCTGGCCGAGCTCAAAAAGAATCCCGGCAAGTATTCCTATTCGTCCTCGGGCACGGGCGGCATCGGCCACCTGCAGATGGAGCTTTTCAAGAGCATGTCGGGCACTTTCGTGACCCACATCCCCTACCGCGGCGCGGGCCCGGCCCTTAACGACACGGTGGCCGGCCAGGTTCCCATGATTTTCGACAACATTCCTTCCGCGCTGCCCTTTATCCAGCAAAAACGCCTGATCCCCATCGTGGTGGCCGCGCCGCAGCGCCTGGCGGTGCTGCCGGACGTGCCGACCTTCAAGGAAGTCGGCCTGGAGCCGGTGAACCGCATGGCCTACTACGGCATCCTGGGCCCCAAGGGCCTGCCCAAGGAAGTTGTCGACAAGGTCAGCGCAGGCGTGAAGAAATCGCTGGAAGACCCGGCCGTGCGCAAGCGCATCGAGGACACGGGCTCGCTGATCATCGCCAACACGCCTGAGCAGTTCACGGCCCAGATCAAGGCCGAGTTCGAGGTCTACAAAAAAGTGGTGGACTCCGCCAAGCTCAAGCTGGAATAAATCCGGTCCGGTTCGCCCGGAGCGAGGCTTCCCCGGTCAAGCCGTCGTGCAGTTGAATGCACGGCGGCTTTTTTTGTTATGGTCACCTCCATGCAAGCACAAAGCCAGTCCAGCATCGACGCGTTCATCGACGCGCTGTGGCTGGAGGACGGCCTCTCCAAAAACACGCTGGCGGCCTACCGCCGGGACCTGTCCTTGTTCGCCGATTGGCTGGGCACGCCAAAGCAGGGCGGTCGTGTGCTGGACGCCACGGCCGAGACCGACCTCAACAGCTATTTTTCGGCCCGGCATGCCGCGACCAAGGCAACCTCGGCCAACCGGCGCCTCACGGTGTTCAAGCGCTACTTTCGCTGGGCGCTGCGAGAGCGCCTGATAGACGCGGACCCGACGCTCAAGCTGCAGTCGGCCAAACAGGCGCTGCGGGTTCCCAAGACCATGACCGAAGCTCAGGTCGAGTCCCTGCTGGCCGCGCCAGACGTAGACGCACCGCTCGGGTTGCGCGACCGCGCCATGCTGGAGCTGCTCTATGCCTGCGGCCTGCGCGTGAGCGAGCTGGTGGGCCTCAAGACCTTTCACCTCAGCCTCAATGAGGGCGTGCTGCGCGTCATGGGCAAGGGCCGCAAGGAGCGCCTGGTGCCCTTCGGCCAGGTGGCGCGGGAATGGATCGTCAGCTACCTCGCCGAGGCGCGGCCGGCCATCCTGGGCGGGCAGCAGACCGACGACCTGTTCGTCACCGGCCACGGCAAGGGCATGAGCCGCGTGATGTTCTGGATGCTGGTCAAGAAGTACGCACGGCTGGGCGGCATCCATTCCCCGCTGTCGCCCCACACCCTGCGCCATGCCTTCGCCACGCACCTGCTGAACCACGGCGCCGACCTGCGCGCGGTGCAGATGCTGCTGGGCCACGCCGACATTTCCACCACCACCATTTACACCCATGTGGCGCGGGAGCGGCTCAAGGCGCTGCATGCGCAGCACCATCCACGCGGTTAGGTCGCCAAGGCAAAATCGTGCCCACACTTCATCTCTGGAATATCTTCATGTCGGGATCGATTCGCTTGCACCGCGCGGCACTGTTGCTTGCGTTTTTACTGCCCGTCGGCGCAGCCCTGGCCCAGCCAGCCCCATGGCCGGTTCGCCCGCTGCGCATCGTGGTGGCGTACCCGCCGGGCGGCATCAGCGACGGTATCGCACGGGCGCTGGCCGAAAAGCTGGCGCAGCAGCTGGGCGTGCCGGTCGTGGTGGAAAACCGAGCCGGCGCGGGCGGCAGCATAGGCATGGATGCGGTGGCCAAGGCCGCGCCCGACGGCTACACCCTGGGTTTTTCATCCATCAGCCCCGTGGCCTTGAACCCGCACCTGGGCAAACAGGCCTACGACCCGGCCCGGGACATCGCCCCGGTGGCGAGCGTGATGTATTCGCCCGTGGTGTTGCTGGCCACGCCCGCCTTCGCGGGAAAAGACTTCAAGGACCTGCTGGCCGCGGCCAAGGCGAAACCGGGCAGCCTGCGCTGGTCCACGTCGGGACTGGCTACGGTAGGGCATTTGATGCTGGAGCAGGTCCGCCATGGGGCGAATGTCGAGTTCACCCACGTGCCCTACAAGGGCGGCGGCCAGCAGCTCACCGACGCGCTGGGCGGGCAGGTGGAGCTGGTTTCAACCAATCTCAGCGGCACGGTGATGCAGCACATCCAGTCAGGCAAGCTGCGCCCGCTGGCGGTGGGTGCGCCGGCGCGCGTGGAGACCTTGCCGCAGGTGCCGACCTTTGCCGAGCTGGGCCTGGCGCCGGCCAACCTCACGTCGCTGTTCGGGGTGTTCGCGCCGGCCAGAATACCGGCGGAGTTGCTGCAGCGGCTCAACACCGAAATCAACCAGGCCTTGCGCGCGCCCGACCTGCGCAAAAAGCTGCTGGATGCCGACAATGTCCCGACCGGCGGCAGTGCGGCGGACTTTGCCCGGCAGATTTCCGCCGAGTCGGCCGCCAACGCCCGCATCGTGAAAGCCGCGAACATCAAGGCCGAGTGATCGCCGTCCCGGGCGCCTTCAGGCGGCGTCGCCGTACATATAGTTTCGATTAAAAGGATAGCTGGACTGCGCGCCGGCCAAGGCGGTGTCGTGCACCTCGCCGGAAGGCTTGGCGGCCAGCATCTGGTGCAGCGAGATCCAGCCCTGCTCGAAGCTCATGGCGCTGCCGGCCAGGTAGAGCCGGTAGGCCCTCAGGGTTTTTTCGGCGCGCCCGGCGCCGCCGTCCCGGGCCAGCACCTGGCGTGCCTCGTCCAGCCTGGCTTCCAGTGCATCCGACCAGTTCCACAGCGTGCGTGCGTAGTGCGGCCTGAGGTTTTCGGTGTCGACCATTTCCAGGCCGGCTCGGGACATGTGCTCCAGCACGGCGCTGACGTGCATGAGCTCGCCGCCGGGGAAGATGTATTTTTCGATGAAATCGCCCATGCCGGCGCCGAGCTGGCGGTTCTCCAGGCCGCCGGCCGTGATGCCGTGGTTCATGACCAGGCCGCCGGGGGCCAGCAGGCGCAGGATCTTCTGGAAGTAGCCCGTCATCCGCGCGTGGCCCACGTGCTCGAACATGCCGACGGAAGACACCTTGTCGAAAGGCCGGTCCTCGGGCATGTCACGGTAGTCGCGCAGCTCCATGCGCACGCGGCCGCCCAGGCCTTTTTCCTCGATCAGCCGCTGCACGTGCGCGTGCTGGTTTTTCGACAGGGTGATGCCGGTGGCATCGACGCCGTAGTGCTCGGCGGCCCACATGAGCAAACCGCCCCAGCCGGCGCCTATGTCCAGGAAGCGCTCGCCGGGCTTGAGCATGAGCTTGCGGCAGATATGGTCGAGCTTGGCTTCCTGCGCCTGGGCCAGGGTCATGGCCTCATCGCGGTAATAGGCGCAGGAGTAGACGCGCCGCGGGTCCAGCCACAGCGCGTAGAAGGCGTCCGAAACGTCGTAGTGGAACTGGATTTGCGCCGCGTCGCGGGCATGGGTGTGGGCCGCCAGGGACTTGGCGTGGCGCAGCAGGTGGGACCACCAGCCGGTGTCGCTTTCCACCGGGTTGCCGGGCAGCAGCTTGGTCACCGCGCGCATCACGTCGCGCATGGCGCCTTCGAGCTGGAGCTTGCCTTCGACGTAATCTTCGGCCAGCGCGCCTATCTGGCCGGCCTTGAGGCGGGCGATGCTGGACCAATGGGAAAAAGCCAGCTTGACGGGAGCGTTGGCCGATCCCAGGCGCTGGCCTTGCGGCAGCTGGAGGGCCACGTCCGCGGGCAAGCGCGGCATTTGCGAGGGGATGTCTGGAACCAGGTGCCGGATCATTGCGCAAACTCCTTTTCAAGAGAGGTTTGCAGTCTAGCGCCGTTCGAAAATCCCTGCCGTGATCGTGTGTGTAGGACTTTGCCGCGTTTTTAGTCGGCTGTTTGGCCTGTGCTCGTCCATATTGAGGAGGCGGCAACCACACTGTCCACCTAGAATCGATTTGCGGGGTTTGGGCCCTCTTTGTCGGGCTGAACGAACTAAAAATGGACGATAAGTCTTTTAATAACAAGCACTTGGCTGGGTTTTCAGCGGCCAGGGGCGCCAGCCACCGGTGCGTCCGTGCGACAGAGACCTAACCCTTCTCCCTCCTATCAAACGTTATGCCCCTCTCTATCGATAGCTTGCGGCTTTTTGTCGCCCGACTTGGTGTTCGGCCCGGTATGTGGCTTGGTCCAACGATGTCGCTACGCACATTCGCTGCGGCTATCGCGGGATATGAGACCGCGCTATTTGATGCCGGTGTCGAACCGCTAATTGGGCAAGAGTTCAGCGTGTGGTTGTCAGCCCAATGGAGCGTATCGCCAATCGTCGGCTGGGAGGCGCATGTTGAGGAACGTTTTGGTAATGATGTGAACGCAATCTCTGAAGCAGCCAAACTTATTGAGCAGTGGTTTTGTGTTCGTGACGCGAAGGCATAACAAGGCGGTCGAGACGGACGCCCAAAGGCGGCCACTCGCTACACTCGCGGGCACCCACGGTCGCCACTTACCTCTACGTTAGAAGTCATGACAAATCACCGTGCGATCAACGAAGTTCTGCAGGATCTGGACAGCCTCGACGGACGTCCGGTTGAAATCGAAGGTGTCCTGAGTTCGGAGTCGGAGGGATACCAACTGCTGCACTACCCGACGGCCAAGCGTCGGACGCCTTTCGCGGTTGACGATCACATTTATGAACCCGCCATCTGGATCGCTCCGGGCGATGGCAGCATGCGCTTGAACGCCTCAGTTCTTGACCGGTGGGTCGGGAAGCGTGTTCGCGTGCACGGCATTCTTACGAGCTACCTCTCACTGGCACCCGTGGGTTCCCTCGGAAGGGGCGGCTTCGGACCTTGGGGGTTCTGGCCAGCTCAAGTCGAGCCGTATTCGGTCCAGCGGGTTACCTCCGAGGAGCGGAGAGAGCATGACCTCTAACTCGGTGATCGACAGGGACATCCTATCGACCGGCTTTCGCCGGCCTGCTGTCCGCCGCTCACTTCTACCTTGGAACGCACCATGAAAATATCAATGCTGCTGTCGCTGGCCATTGTCGCCTGCCCGGCGCTTGCCCAAGGCTCTCTTGATTGCAACGCGCAGCTTGGCGAGCCCCAGTTTTCCAACGAACAAAAGTATGTTGTACAGCGGCTTTTGAGCATTGAGCCTCCGCCGGCCAATTCCCCACTCCTTACCAAGTTTTGGACCGATTGGCCCGTCATTCGGAAAGAAGACAAGGAAGGCCAAATCCGTTGCTGGCAAGCCGCCGTTGATGTGCTCGCGAATCTCCAACGTAGTTTTTGGTCAAACGTGATCAATGCGTATCGGAATGGCGATGGATCAATGAGCGTCGAATTGAATACAAACATTGCTCGTTTGGCCGACCTTCCAGCTGCGGCGAAGGTCTTGTTGTCAGTACCCGAAGCGTCCGCATACAAGACTCAAGCGTCCGAATTTCTTGTGGGAGTTGCCGCCCGAAAAGAAGTGGTGTGGATGGGGACAAAAATCCCGCCTCATGCCCTCGACGCGTCCTTGGATACCGGGAATTGGACTCGGGTGGAGCGTTTTTTTGTGCAGGGCCTTGCAGCCCAATGAGTTCGGCCATCTCACGCATGCCATCACCCGTCATCGTCGCGCTTGACTTCGAATCCTCGGCCGAGGCCTTGGCATTGGTCGATCGGCTCGGCCCCGAAGCCGGTCACTACAAGGTCGGCCTTCAGTTGCTCACAGAGGCTGGACCGCAGGTCGTTCGAGAGCTGGTGTCGGCAGGCAAACAGGTCTTCCTCGATCTCAAACTTCATGAGATACCGAACTCCGTGGCCCATGCCGTCAACGCCGCTGGCAAGCTTGGGGTTTCAATGGTCACGGTTCATGCGTCGGCGGGTTCGGCCGTTCTGCGAGCGGCTGCTACTGCTGCCGAGTCATACCCCCATCTAAGAGTCCTTGGCCTTACGGTCATCACAAGCCTTTCTGATGCCGAGCTCCCGGAGATCGGTCTCGCACCATCCGTCAAAGACCAGGTTCTCCGCCTCGCTTCGCTGGCTTGCAAGTCAGGCTGCCACGGTGTCGTGGCTTCCGCCCAGGAGGCCGCCTACTTGCGTGCTTCCTTGCCTGCCGGGGTACTCATCGTCTGCCCTGGCATTCAGCTTGCCCAGGCGGTGGCCACAGACCAGGTGCGCATCTCCACGCCTGCTGCGGCAGCCAAGGCAGGCGCCACCCACATCGTCATCGGCCGGGCCATAGCAGGTGCTTCGGAGCCACTGGCAGCGTATCGGGCAGCCGTCGAGTCATTTCACAATGGCGTGCCTGTGTAACAGGGTCTGCGTATGAGAGATTGAGCGAGGAGGGCGATGTCACCCCAAGGTTTCGGACCCGTTCAGCAAGGCAATTTCCGTCTCGTCAAATCCCGCCTGCCGCCTGGCGTCCAGATTCAGCGGCCCTTTGAGCCGGGGGGCCTCGTACTGCCGGGCCAGCAGCGCATAGGTGGCGATCGGCTCCAGACCGCGCTGGGCGCACAGCGCGCGATACCAGTGGTTGCCGATGGCGACATGGCCTATCTCGTCGCGCAGGATCACATCCAGGATGTCCACGGCCCGCAGTGCCTCGGGCGTGCCGACCTTGCGCAGCTTGGCCTGCATGGGCGGGGTGGCGTCGAGGCCGCGGGCTTCCAGGGTGCGCGGCACCAGGGCCATGCGCGCCAGCAGGTCGCCTTCGGTTTTGGCGGTCATGTCCCAGAGGCCGGTGTGGGCCGGGAAGTCGCCGTAGTCGTAGCCCATGGCCTGCAGGTGGGCGCGCAGCAGGCTGAAGTGCCGGGCCTCCTCGGCGGCAACCTTGAGCCAGTCCAGGTAATAGGCGCGCGGCATGCCGGGAAAGCGCCAGACGGCATCCAGGGCCAGGTTGATCGCGTTGAACTCGATATGGGTCACGGCATGGAGCAGGGCGGCCAGGCCCTCGCGCGTGAAGGGAGATCGCTTGGGCACGTCCAGGTGGGAACGCAGCTCGGGCTGTGCGGGGCAGCCGGGCAGGCCGGGCGGGGCCTGGAGCGCCATTTCGGCCGCTACCTCCAGCGTCTCCGCCTGAGCCATGGCTTGCTCGGCGAGGCGGACTTTTTGCGTGGGATCGGTTTCCAGCAGCGCCCGCAGCGCTTGCTGGCGCAGTTCGGCGGGAGGAGGCTCTGGGGTCATGGGGGAATTGTCGGCGATACGCCTGGGGGGCTCCTTACAATCGGGGTAGACGGGCAGCCTTGGGCTGGCCTTGGCTCCCGACCGTGTTTCCCTGAATAAAAGCGCAAAACCATGGCTCTCTACCAACTGGACAAGCTGACCCCCACCGTTCACGAATCCGCCTGGGTGGCCGACAACGCCCAGGTCATGGGCAATGTGCACCTCGCCGAAGACAGCAGCGTCTGGTTCGGCGTGGTGATACGAGGTGACACCGAGACCATTTCCGTGGGCCGGGGCTCCAACATCCAGGACAACAGCGTGCTTCACGCCGACATGGGCCTGCCGCTGACGATAGGCGAGAACGTCACGGTCGGCCACCAGGTCATGCTGCACGGCTGCACCATAGGCGACGGTTCGCTGATCGGCATCCAGGCGGTGGTGCTCAACGGCGCGAAGATCGGCAAGAACTGCCTGGTCGGCGCCGGCTCGCTGGTCACCGAGGGCAAGGAGTTCCCGGACGGATCCATGATCTTCGGAAGCCCGGCCAAGGCTGTCAGGCAGCTGTCCCCGGAGCAGATCGAGGGTTTAAAAATGAGCGCGAAGCACTATGTAGACAATGCCCGGCGTTACAAGACCGGGCTCAAGAAGGTGGGCTGAGGCCCGCTTTCTTTTTCATTGGCCCGCTACCTTTACCCCTTCCAGCCATGTCTGAATTACATAAATTTATCTTTGACGGCCTGCCGGTGCGCGGCATGCTCGTGCGCCTGACCGGCTCCTGGCAGGAAATCCTCAAACGCAGGCAGGCGGGTGGCGGCTATCCGGCTGAGGTCATGCAGCTGCTGGGGGAAATGACGGCTGCCGGCGCCCTGATGCAGAGCAACATCAAGTTCAACGGCGCGCTGATTCTGCAGATTTTCGGCGACGGCCCGGTCAAGCTGGCGGTGGCCGAGGTCCAGCCCGACCTGAGCCTGCGGGCCACCGCCACAGTGACCGGCACGGTCGACCCGGGCAGCACGCTGAGCCAGCTGGTCAATGTGAGCAATCAGGGGCGCTGCGCGATCACGCTGGACCCCAAGGACAAGCTGCCGGGCCAGCAGGCCTACCAGGGGGTGGTTCCGCTCCACGGCGACCAGCGCGAGAAGATTGAAAACCTCGCGGAGGTGCTGGAGCATTACATGCTGCAGAGCGAGCAGCTGGATACCAAGCTGATCCTCGCGGCCGACGGCAAGGTTGCCGCGGGCCTGCTGATCCAGCGCCTGCCGGTCAAAGGCCAGGGCAACCTTGAAGGCCAGATAGACCGCGACGCCAATGAAGACCAGATCGGCGTGAATGAAGACTACAAGCGCATCGCCATGCTGGCCGGCACGCTCAAGCGCGAAGAGTTGCTGGGCCTGGACGCCGACACCATCCTGCGGCGCCTGTTCTGGGAAGAGCAGGTCACGCGCTTTGAGCCGGTGACGCCGAGTTTTGCCTGCAGCTGCTCGCGCGATCGCGTGGGCGGCATGCTGCGCAGCCTGGGCACGGGCGAAATTGAAAGCATTATTTCCGAGCGCGGCAAGGTGGCGGTCGGCTGCGAGTTCTGCGGCGCGCAGTACGAGTTCGACCCGGTGGACGCGGCGCAGCTGTTCACCAGCCAGACCAACCAGCAGCCGCCGACCTCGACGGTCCAATAAGGATCAGGAAGCGGCTGAAACGGCGCGCTGCACCAGCAGGTCGCTGAGCAGGCGGTGCTCACAGACGGGGTCGCTGCATTTGTCGCAGACCCATACCCAGGCTTTGTTGCCTTCTTTACGTGCAGGCGCCGGCTTTTGCTGCGGCAAGCCCGGCAGCAGGCGTTCAACGGCGCCCAGCGCCTGGGCAAGACGCTGCGGGGCGCTTCCATACAGGACACAGTAAGCCATGCCGCCGGCGGCCAGGGCCGCGCGTATGGACTGGTCTGCCGCCTGCTGGGAGGCCTGCGCGGCGGACTCCAGCCCGCACAGCAGTGTCAGGCCCGCAGTGTCGCTTGGCGAGGCAGATGGGTCCGTCACGGCCACAAGCGCATCCCGGCCCGCGTCCTTGAGGGCGCGGCCCAGTGCCGATGCCAACTGGTGTTTTCCGGTGGAGGGAGCGCCGGTAACGGCGATTTTCAGCACGATTGGTTAATCAATCAGCCAGCCAGGCCCGCGGGCTTGCAAGGCCTACTTCGTGACTTGCACGAAGATTTCATTGGGCTTGACCATGCCCAGCTCGCTGCGGGCTTTTTCCTCGACCATCTCCAGGCCTTCCTTGAGGTCCCTGACTTCCGCCGTGAGCTGGTCATTGGCGGCCTGGGCCTGGACGTTTTTGGCGAGCTGCTCGGTCAGTCGGTGCTGCATCTCGCGCACGCTGGGAATGCTGCCCCGGCCTATCCAGAGTTGCGCATGGAAGATCACCAGCAGCGCAATCAGGACGGCGGGGACGAGTCTTTTTCCCACGTTACGCCAGAGGATGATGTTTCGTCGCGGGCTCTCCACACCAGCAGGGGCCGCGGAACCGGCTTTGCCGGGCCGCAGGCGCAGCGGCCCCCTCGGGGGGCAGCGAAGTACGCGAAGCGACGAGCGTGGGGGCCATTACTTCAGGTTGTAGAACGCCGCGCGGCCTGGGTAGGACGCGATATCACCCAGGTCTTCTTCGATGCGCAGCAGCTGGTTGTACTTGGCCATACGGTCCGAGCGCGAGAGCGATCCGGTCTTGATCTGGCCGGCGTTGGTGCCCACGGCGATGTCGGCGATGGTGGAGTCTTCGGTTTCGCCGGAGCGGTGCGAGATCACGGCGGTATAGCCGGCGCGCTTGGCCATCTCGATGGCGGCGAAGGTCTCCGTCAGGGTGCCGATCTGGTTGATCTTGATCAGGATGGAGTTGGCGATCTGCTTGTCGATGCCTTCCTTGAGGATCCTGGTGTTGGTGACGAACAGGTCGTCGCCGACCAGTTGCACTTTTTTGCCGAGCCGCTCGGTCAGAATTTTCCAGCCGTCCCAGTCGCCTTCGGCCATGCCGTCTTCAATGCTGATGATGGGGTATTTGTCGACCCAGGTGGCCAGGATGTTGGTCCACTCGGTGGCGTCCAGGCTCAGGCCTTCGGCGCCCAGGACGTATTTGCCGTCCTTGTAGAACTCGGATGCCGCGCAATCAAGGCCCAGGGCGATCTGCTCGCCGGCGACATAACCGGCCGCATCGATGGCTTCCAGGATCATCTGGATGGCGGCTTCGTGGTTGGTCACGTTGGGGGCAAAGCCGCCCTCGTCGCCGACGGCCACGCTCATGCCCTTGTCGTGCAGGATTTTCTTGAGCGCATGGAAGACTTCGGCACCGTAACGCACGGCTTCGCGAAAGCTCGGTGCGCCCACGGGGATGATCATCAGTTCCTGCAGGTCCAGGTTGTTGTTGGCGTGCGCGCCGCCGTTGACCACGTTCATCATGGGCACGGGCATTTGCATGGCACCGCTGCCGCCGAAGTAGCGGTACAGGGGCAGGCCAGCTTCCTCGGCCGCGGCGCGGGCCACGGCCATGCTGACGGCCAGCGTTGCGTTGGCGCCCAGGCGCGATTTGTTGTCGGTGCCGTCCAGGTCGATCAGGGTGCGGTCCAGGAAGGCCTGCTCGCTGGCGTCCAGGCCCAGCACGGCCTCGGAGATTTCGGTGTTGATGTGCTCGACGGCCTTGAGCACGCCCTTGCCGAGGTAGCGCGACTTGTCGCCGTCGCGCAGTTCAATCGCTTCGCGCGAACCGGTGGAAGCGCCCGAAGGGACCGCCGCGCGACCCATGACGCCGGACTCCAGCAGCACGTCGCATTCGACGGTAGGGTTGCCACGGCTGTCGAGAATTTCGCGGCCGACGATATCAACAATTGCGCTCATTTAGGCTCTTTCAAAAATCAGAAAATAAAAGATAGAAAAACCAAATAGAAAACCAGAAATAGAAAAACTAAAAAGCTCAGACGCCTTCGACCAGCACCATGCGCATCACGGCGATACCCTGGCGCGACTGGCGAGCCGCTTCGTATTCGGTGGACTCGTTGAAAGCGCGTGCCTGCTCCATGCTGGGGAACTTGAGTATCACGATGCGGCTGGGAGCCCAGTCGCCTTCCAGCACCTCGATCTTGCCGCCGCGCACGCACACCTCGGCGCCGTGCGCCTGCATGGCGATGCTAGACAGTTTTTTGTACTGTTCGTATTGTTCGGGGTTCGTAACTGTGACGTTGGCGATGATGTAGGCGCTGGGCATGTGTCGGGTTCCGATGTTGTTTCAAGGTTTCCACATGCCTTGCCGGCGCGGGACTGTGTTTTGCCGAAGACCCCGGAGCTCCCCCGGGTGCCAGATTAGTGGTCAGGCGGAAAAATTGTTCTCGAGATAGCCGTTCTTCTTGGTCACGCGGTCCAGCGCCAGCAGTGTTTCGAGCAGCGCCTTCATGTGCTTGAGTGGCACGGCATTCGGGCCGTCGCTCATGGCCTTGGCCGGGTCGGGATGCGTTTCCATGAAGAGGCCCGCCACGCCGACCGCCACGGCGGCGCGCGCCAGCACCGGCACCATCTCGCGCTGGCCGCCGCTGCTGGTGCCGTTGCCGCCGGGCAGCTGCACCGAGTGGGTGGCGTCGAACACCACGGGGGCTTTGGTCTCGCGCATGATGGCCAGGCTGCGCATGTCGGACACGAGGTTGTTGTAGCCGAAGCTCGCGCCGCGTTCGCAGGCCATGAAGCTGTCTTCATCGAGGCCTTTTTCGCGCGCGGCGGCGCGGGCCTTGTCGATGACGTTCTTCATGTCGCCGGGGGCCAGGAACTGGCCCTTCTTGATGTTGACCGGTTTGCCCGATTGCGCCACCGCATGGATGAAGTCGGTCTGGCGGCACAGGAAGGCCGGGGTCTGCAGCACGTCAACGACGGAAGCGACCGCGGCGATGTCGGCTTCGGAATGCACGTCGGTCAGGATGGGCAGGCCCAGCTCACGCTTGACCTTGGCCAGGATTTCCAGGCCCTTGGCCATGCCGGGACCGCGAAAGCTGGTGCCGCTGGAACGGTTGGCCTTGTCGTAGCTCGATTTGAAAATGAAGGGAATGCCCAGCGAGGCGGTGATTTCCTTGAGGGTGCCGGCGGTGTCCATCTGCAACTGCTCGGACTCGACGACGCAGGGGCCGGCGATCAGGAAAAAGGGTTGGTCCAGGCCAATGTCGAATCCACAGAGCTTCATGGTCAGGCAACCGCCTTCAGGGGCTTGGCAGCGGGCTTGCCGTCCTGGCCCGCCGTGGCGCGGAGCTGGAGCACAGCGGCGATGTAGGCGTTGAACAGCGGGTGGCCGTCCCAGGGCGTGGACTTGAACTCGGGGTGGAACTGCACGCCGACAAACCAGGGGTGGACGTCCTGGGGCAGCTCGACGATCTCGGTGAGTTGCTCGCGCTGCGTCAGCGCGGAGATGACCAGGCCCGAAGCGCGCAGGGCGTCGAGGTAGTTGACGTTGGCTTCATAGCGATGGCGGTGGCGTTCGGTCACCACGTCGCCGTAGATCTTGTGCGCCAGCGTGCCGGCGGCGACGTCGGAGCTTTGCGCGCCCAGGCGCATGGTGCCGCCCAGGTCGGACTTGGCGTTGCGCGTCTTGATGGTGCCGTCGGCGTCTTTCCATTCGGTGATCAGCGCGATGACAGGGTGCGGGGTGGCGGCGTCGAACTCGGTGCTGTTGGCGTCCTTCAGGCCCGCGACGTGGCGCGCGAACTCGATGGTGGCGACCTGCATGCCCAGGCAGATGCCGAGGTAGGGCATCTTGTTCTCGCGCGCGAAGCGGGCCGCGCAGATCTTGCCTTCGACACCACGCACGCCGAAGCCGCCGGGCACCAGGATGCCGTCAAAACGCGCCAGGCGCGAGACGTTGTCGGGCGAGATGGTTTCGGAGTCGACGTACTCGATGACCACCTTGGCATGGTTTTTCATGCCGGCGTGGCGCAAGGCTTCGTTGAGCGATTTGTAGCTGTCGGAGAGGTCGACGTACTTGCCGACCATGGCGATGTGGACTTCGGTCTGCGGATGCTCGGTCTCGTAGACCAGGTCGTCCCAGCGCCTGAGGTTGGCGGGCGGCGTGTTGAGGCGCAGCTTGTCGCAGATCAGGCCGTCCAGGCCCTGCTCGTGCAGCATGCGCGGGACCTTGTAAATCGTGTCGACGTCCCACATCGAGATCACGCCCCATTCGGGAACGTTGGAGAACAGCGAAATTTTCTCGCGCTCCTCGTTGGGAATGCGGCGGTCGGCGCGGCACAGCAGCACGTCGGCCTGGATGCCGATCTCGCGCAGCTGCTTGGCGGTGTGTTGCGTCGGCTTGGTCTTGAGCTCGCCGGCGGCGGCGATCCAGGGGACGTAGCTCAGGTGCACGAAGGCGGTGTTGTTGGCGCCCAGGCGCAGGCTCATCTGGCGCACGGCTTCCAGGAAGGGCAGCGACTCGATGTCGCCGACGGTGCCGCCGATTTCGACGATAGCGACGTCGACCGCGTCGGGGGTTTCGTAACCGGCGCCGCGCTTGACGAATTCCTGGATTTCATTGGTGACGTGCGGGATGACTTGCACGGTCTTGCCGAGGTAGTCGCCGCGGCGCTCTTTTTCGAGCACGCTTTTGTAGATCTGGCCGGTGGTGAAATTGTTGGCCTTGCGCATGCGCGTTTCGATGAAACGCTCATAGTGGCCGAGGTCCAGGTCGGTTTCAGCGCCGTCGTCGGTCACGAACACTTCGCCGTGCTGGAAGGGCGACATCGTGCCCGGATCCACGTTGAGGTAGGGATCGAGCTTGATTAAAGTGACTTTGAGGCCTCGCGATTCCAGGATCGCAGCTAAGGAGGCTGAGGCGATTCCCTTGCCCAGGGAAGACACCACACCGCCGGTGACGAAGACAAATTTGGTCATGTCAGGTACGAACCGCAAGTTCGTAGAGGTGGTAAACGGAGATTATACGGGTTGCCCGCCGGGATACCGGCCGCAAGGCCATTGAATTTCGGGGCAAAGCCATTCCAGGCTTGCATGGCGGCTTGCGGGCCGGGCATGGCCAGCCGTTAAGCGTGTGGGGGCTTGTCTAGCTGATACATTGCGGAACATGACGAATCAAGCGACTCCTTTGGGAAACGGCGCAGACGGCGGTGAAGCCCTGGACCTGGCCGGCAAACACATCGTGCTGGGCCTGTCGGGTGGGATCGCCTGTTACAAGGCGGCCGAACTGTGCCGGGCCCTGATCAAGGCCGGCGCCACGGTACAGGTGGTCATGACCGAGGCGGCCGAACAGTTCATCACGCCCGTCACGATGCAGGCCTTGAGTGGCCGGCCGGTCTACACCAGCCAGTGGGACAGCCGCCCTTCCGGTGGGATGAGCAACAACATGGCGCACATCAACCTGTCGCGCGAGTCCGACGCCATCCTGGTTGCGCCCATGAGCGCCGATTTCATGGCCAAGCTGCTGCACGGGCGCGCCGACGACCTGTTGAGCCTGATGTGCCTGGCCCGTCCCATCGACAAGGTGCCGCTGCTGGTGGCGCCGGCCATGAACCGCGAGATGTACGCCCACCCGGCCACGCAGCGTAATTTCGTGCAACTGGACGCCGACGGCGCCACGGTGCTGGGCGTGGGCAGCGGTTTCCAGGCCTGCGGGGAGACCGGCGACGGGCGCATGCTGGAGCCCGAGCAGATCCTTGAGGACCTGGTCGCCTTTTTCGCGCCCAAGGTGTTGGCCGGCCGGCGGGTGCTGGTCACCGCAGGCCCCACCTACGAAGCCATAGACCCGGTGCGTGGCATCACCAACCTGTCCAGCGGCAAAATGGGCTTTGCCATCGCGCGCGCGGCGCGCGAGGCGGGCGCCGAGGTGACCGTGGTCGCCGGCCCGGTGAGCCAGCCCACGCCGCGCGGCGTGACCCGCGTCGACGTGCGGTCCGCGCAGCAGATGCTGGAGGCGGTGGCTGCGCGTGCCCAGGCCGCCGATGTTTTTATTGCCACGGCGGCGGTTGCCGACTGGCGGCCCGCCGCGCCCTCGGCCCAGAAAATCAAGAAAGACGGCTCCGGACAGGCGCCTCAGCTCGCGTTCACAGAGAACCCCGACATCCTGGCCACCGTCGCCCAATCGGTGGCGGCGCAGGCAGGCCGGCTTTTCTGCGTGGGTTTCGCTGCGGAAAGCCAGGACCTCGCGGAAAACGCCGAGGCCAAGCGCCTGCGCAAAAAAGTGCCGCTGCTGGTCGGCAACATCGGCCCCGACACCTTCGGCCAGGACCATAACGCGCTGCTGCTGGTGGATGCGCAGGGCAGCACGGCGCTGCCCCGGGCCTCCAAGCTCTTGCTGGCGCGGCAACTGGTCAGGGAGGTCGCGACCAGGATGGCGGCGGCTCCTTCCAAAGGAAAGGCGGCCGCACCGTGAACCTCCCCTCGAACACGCCGCCGGACGGCGATTTCGCCAGCTATGTGGAGCGCCTGACGCATGCGAATGCGTCGGCCGGCGCCCGTGAAGACCTGCTCAAGCCCCAGGAAAAGACTTCGCTTCGCGCCCCTTCTGCGTCTGCGGCAAGCGCCGCTACGCCTCCCGTCAAACCCGCCTCTGCTGTTGCTACCGGCGCTGCCTTTTTGACCCACGTCAAATGGGTGGTCGTCCTGTGGATCGCCACCCAGGTGCTGGATGAAGTACTGCCCGGCGCCGGTTTCCTGTTTCTGCCCGCGCTGCTGGTGTACGGCGCGTGGGCGATCTTTCAGGCCAACCGCCGGTCATCCGGCGCGCTGGTTCAGCGCCTGCGCGAACTGGCGCGGCAAGCCGCCGAAGAAGCTCAGAAAAATCAACCACCGAAGAAAAAATAGTTCATGCACATCGACGTCAAGATTCTCGACCCGCGCCTCCAGGACAATCTCCCCGCCTACGCCACGCCCGGCAGCGCCGGCCTGGACCTGCGCGCCTGCCTGGACGCGCCTCTCACGCTGGCCGCCAACGCCTGGCAACTGGTGCCCACCGGCATTGCCATCTACCTGCACAACCCGGGCTATGCCGCGCTGATCCTGCCGCGCTCCGGCCTGGGCCACAAGCACGGCATCGTGCTGGGCAACCTGGTGGGACTGATCGACAGCGACTACCAGGGGCAGCTGATGGTCAGCGCGTGGAACCGCAGCGACGTGCCTTTCACCATTGAACCCATGGAGCGCATCGCGCAATTGATGATCGTGCCTGTAGTGCAGGCGCAGTTCAATGTGGTCTCCGAATTCCCCGCCAGCGAGCGCGGAGAGGGCGGCTACGGCTCCACCGGCAAAGCCTGAGCCCGGCGCGCTGCGCGCCACTGTGCGGGAAATGGGTGGTGGGGGTTTTCCTACAACCCCTGCAACAAGCCTCCCACGCCGCCACAGGCCCAATCCTCACCCGGGATGGCCTGGGTCCCGTCCTTAATGGGTCATGAGAGTCCCCGTGCATGTGCATGCTGATGCCGGGATCTCATGAACTATCAAAAGGAGAGACTCATGCGAAACACATCCCGCTTTATTTCATCCGCTTCCGTGGTGCTGGCGCTGGCCGCCCTGGCGGCCTGCGCACCCATGAACCCTCCGCCGACGTCGGACGCGAACTACCCGCCGGCCTATCCGAACACCGCCAGCTACCCTAACCAGACCTATCCCGCCGGAACCTACCCGGCCGGAACCTATCCCGCCAACCAGCAGAACCGCTATGTCGAATACGGGCGGGTGAGCAACGTCGAAGTGTTTCGTACCCCGGAGCAAGCCAGGAGCTCAGGCATAGGTGCCATCCTCGGTGGTGTGGCCGGCGCGGTGGTGGGCCACCAGATCGGCGGCGGCACCGGCAAGGATGTGGCGACGGTTGCCGGTGCTGTGGGCGGCGCCGTGGCCGGCAATGCGATCGAAAGAAACCGCAATACCACGGTGCGTGAAACCTACCGCGTCTCCGTACAGCTCGACAACGGTACCGGCCGCGCCTATGACGTGCCGTCGACCGGCGACCTGCGTGTCGGCGACCGTGTGAGGATTGAGAACGGCCTGCTGTACCGGATGTAAGCAGCAAGCGGGGAGGGCGTAAAGGGCGGCTTCGTGCCGCCCTTGCGCTTTTGCCTTAATGCAAGGTGCCGCTGCCGGGCGTGAGCGGCTCGAGCTTGAAAAAGCCGGTGCCCAGCGAACCCTGGCCGATTTCCTCTTCGCTGGCTTCGCGCACGGACTCGACCTTGACGGCCAGCCGGATGGCGATGCCCGCCAGCGGATGGTTGCCGTCAAGCACCACATGGTCGGGGTAGATTTCGGTGACTGTGTAGATATGCTGCTGCGGCGCCGTCCCGCTGACGCCCTGCGGAAGGGCCGCACCGTCGAAGGTCATGCCTTCTTCGAGTTCGGCGGGAAAGACCTTGCGGGGCTCAAGGAACACCAGCTCTTCGTCATAGTCGCCAAAGGCGGTTTCGGGCTCCAGGTGCAACTCAAGTTTGTCGCCGGCTTCATGGCCTTGCAGCGCTTCCTCTATCTTGGCGAGGAGGTCATCGCCGCCCAGCAGGAACTCGATGGGTTCATCCAGTTCGTCCAGCACATCGCCCAGGGTGTCTTTCAGCGTCCATGTCAGGGCTACGACGCATTGCGGGGTGATTTTCATCCGACAATTGTCCCATGGATGTAAACCAATCTCTAGCGCTCCTTGCCGGCCTGAGCCCGGCGCAATTCATGCGCCGGCACTGGCAAAAAAAGCCGCTTCTCGTGCGCCAGGCCCTGCCCGGATTCCAGCCTCTGTTGAGCCGCGCGGCCTTGTTCAAGCTGGCCGCGAGCGAGCAGGTTGAGTCGCGGCTGATCGTCCAGCAGGCCAAGGGCTGGCGCATGAAGCAGGGGCCTTTAGCGCCGCGCAGCCTGCCGCCGCTGAGCCAGAAAGCCTGGACCTTGCTGGTGCAGGGGGTGGACCTGCATGACGCCGGGGCGCACGAGCTGCTGCAGCAGTTCCGTTTTGTGCCCGATGCGCGGCTTGACGACCTGATGGTCTCTTTCGCCACGGCGGGCGGCGGGGTGGGCCCGCACTTTGACAGCTACGACGTCTTTTTGCTGCAGGCCAGCGGGCGGCGGCGCTGGAAGATAGGCCGGCAAAAAGACCTGAGCCTGCAGGAGGATGTGCCGCTGAAGATATTGCAGAACTTCGAGCCCGAACAGGAGTTTGTGCTGGAAGCCGGCGACATGCTTTACCTGCCCCCGCGTTATGCGCATGACGGTATCGCCGAAGCGGCGGCTCCTGGCGACGGCAAAGCGGGCGACTGCATGACCTATTCGATCGGCTTCAGGTCGCCGGGACGGGGCGAGCTGGCGGCTGAGCTGCTGCAGCGCCTGGCGGAATTTAGCGAGGATGGCGACGGCGCGGATGTCCCGGCAGGACGTGCCCCCAAGGTGCCCGACATGTACCGTGATCCCGGCCAGGACGCGACGGCCACCCCGGCGGCCTTGCCCGCGGCCCTGGCCACCTTCGCGAGCCAGGCCGTGCAGGACGCGCTGAAAGACCCTCTGGCGCTGGCCTGTGTCCTGGGTGAATACATGACCGAACCCAAGCCCTCTGTGTGGTTTGACGAAGCCGCGGATGAATGGGATGCCGACGCCGCGAAGGCCGGCCGCATGGCGGTCAAGCTGGATGCGCGCACCCGGATGATGTATGACACCGACCACGTGTTCATCAACGGGGAGAGCTACCGCGCCAAAGGCGCCGACGCAAACCTGATGCGACGCCTGGCCGACGGCCGCGGCCTGGCGCCGCAAGACCTGCGCAAGGCCGGCGCCTCCGCGCTGGCGCTGCTGGGCGACTGGCACGATGCCGGCTGGCTACGGCAGGAGCCGCCCGCGGATTTCTGACCCGACCCATCATCATCTGTTTGCCACCCAAGGAAGGAGATGCTCCATGGACACCGAAACCTCATTCACCCAGCCGCAAGCCTTGCCGGAAGGCCGCTTCAGCGGGCGCACGGATTTTACGGACATGATTCGCCAGGCTTTTGCCGTGGCGGCGCAGCAGGGCTGGCGTGAAATCATCGTCTGCGACCCGGATTTCGAAGACTGGCCCCTGGGCGAGCGCGCGGTGGCGCAGGCCCTGAACGACTGGTCCAAGACCGGCCGCACGTTCACGATGCTGGCCGGGAATTACGACGAAGTGCTTCGTCGGCATGCGCGCTTCGTCACCTGGCGGCGGACCTGGGCGCACATCGTGGACTGCCGCGCCATCACGTCCGCCCCGGCCGACGACATGCCCAGCGCCTTGCTGGGCCCGGGCTGGGTTTTCGAGCGCCTGGACTTGCAGCGCTGCACGGGCATGGCCGGGTCCGAGCCGGCCCGCCGGGTGGCGCTCAGGGAGCGCATCCACGAGCGCCTGCTGAAAAGCTCCCCGGCTTTTCCGGCCACAACCCTGGGGCTTTAGGCGCAAGAATCAGCAGGCCGCAGGCGCCATGCGGTCGTGCTTCGTCGACTAAGGGTTTTCAGACTTGTAATATCCAGCATATAATTTAAAGCTGGGTAGAAAGAGCTCGAGTCCTTTCCCCGGTCAAAAATTACTTGAATTCCGGTTTGGGTTTTCTTTTGGCAATTTCCGGAAATTGTTTTCTTAAATATCACCAAGGATCGTAAAAATGAACAAGTCACTCGTTTTGGCAGCTATCGTCGCCGCTGTTGCTCTGGCTGCTTGCGGCAAGAAGGAAGAAGCTCCTGCGCCCGCACCTGCTGCAGCTGCTCCAGCACCTGCTGCTGAAGCTTCCGCTCCAGCCGCTGCCACGTCCGCACCTGCTGCCGCTGCTCCGTCTGCTGACGCTGCCGCCGCTGCCGCTACGACCGCTGCTGCAAGCGCTGCCAAGTAATTCTTCAGTGAATTGAAAAAAGCCGCCGCAAGGCGGCTTTTTTTATGCCCGCTGTTTTTCGCCTCGCCGTGTTCCCGGCGGGCGCCGCGGCTTCAAAGCGAAAGCCAGGGTGTACCGGTATCGGGTCTGGCCACCACGATATCGTCCGCGCCGCACGACAGCGCTTCAGCCATCAGCGTTTGCACCAGCGCCGGCCGGTTGTTCTGCGCGCTCAGGTGCGCGGCCACCAGGTGCCTGAACCGCCCATGAATGAGGCCGCGGGCAATCTCCGCCGCCGCGGCATTGGAGAGGTGGCCGTACTGGCCGCCCACGCGCCGCTTTAAAAAAGGCGGATACGACGATTGCGCCAGCATTTCGGTGTCATGGTTGCACTCCAGCATCAGGGCGTCACATGCCATGAGGTGCGACATGACATGCGCCGTGGCATGGCCCAGGTCGGTCAGGATGCCCAGCTTGGCCGAGCCGTCGGTGCAGGTGAGCTGCAAGGGCTCCCTGGCATCGTGGGGCACCGTGAAAGGCGTCAGTTGCAGGCCTCCCACTTCGATGGTTTTGCCGTCGCGCGCGATATGCAGCAGGCCGTCAAAGTCCGGCGCCCCGATGGCGGTATATGTGCCGTGGCTCATCCAGACCGGGATGCGGTAGCGCAGGGCGAGCGAACGGGCGCAGCCGATATGGTCGCCGTGTTCATGCGTGACGAACACGGCATGTATGTCCTCAGGCTGCAGTTCAGCTTCGCCAAGCCGGTAGAGCAAATGCTTGAGGCCCAGCCCGCAGTCGACGAGAACCCGCGAAGGCGCGATTCCCATTGCTTCGACGACGGCGGCATTGCCCGAACTGCCGCTGCCCAGGCTTTTGAACCTCAACATGGGTGTGGCAATTCGCGGCTGGGCGGTCCGGGCGGTAAGCCCGGATTACTTCAGGTCGTCGGCAATCACCTGCACGATGCGCTGGGCGTTGGCCGATGATTCCGCGGCGCCCTGGGCATTCAGGACGGACACCGTGGTGCTTTCGCCCTGGCTCTTGACGGCGATGCGGTATTTCAGGGGCGGCGTGGCGGCCGGCGAGCCGCTGAACAGCTTGCTGAAGAAGCCGGGTTCGGTCTTGTTGGCGACCGGCTCGACGTAGCGCACGAAGTAGGTGCCCTGGCTGCGGTCGCGATCTTCGACCGTGAAGCCCGTGCGGTCCAGCGCCAGGCCGACCCGGCGCCAGGCGCGTTCAAAGCCTTCGTCGATTTGCACAACGGGCACGTTGTTCACCGTGGCGATGCGCGAGGTCTGCTTGGCGGCGCCCGCGGCCACCAGGGCCCTGGACTGCTCTTGCGTCACGCCCAGCTTGACCATCATGCGGCGCAGGAATTCGGCTTCGAGTTCCGGGTCGGCGGGACGGGGCTGCCAGACCGTGCTGTCACCTGAGGCGGCGCTACCGGTCTTTCCACCGGTGACCACTTCAACCATGCCGCGATGGCTCACATAAATCTCGGTGCCGCCGTCGGGGCGGCGCTCCAGGCGCGTGCGGAACTTGTCGCGTTCGCCGGTGGAATACAGGCCGTCGAAGACCTTGCCCAGCGCGCTGCGGATGAAGTCCTGCGGCAGCTTGGCGCGGTTTTCCGCGAAGTCGGTTTCCATGATGCCGAGGTTTTCCTGGTCCTGCGCGAGCAGGAAACCGCTTTCGAGCCAGAAATCGCGCACAGGGCCCCAGAGTTTGTCGGCGGGCCGGTTCACGACCAGCCAGCGCTGGCTGCCCGCGCGCTCGATGCGCACGTCGCCGACATTGGCGGTGGCCGTCTGCACGGCCTGCGTGGGCTGGCCCACCTGGTAGCTGTTGGCGGAGACCGCCGTGCCGGGTACCACATAGCGGGTCTCGCGGCTGAGCTGGGTCAGGTCGGGAGGAATGTCCAGCGAAGGGCCCTTGGTGCCGCTGGATTTGTAATCGACGCGTTCGCCGTCCATCACATCCTTGAGGGAGGAGCAGCCGGCGAGCAGGCCGAGAGCCAGCAGCGCGGACACAGCCGCGGTGCTCCGGACTTTTGAAAATGCAGGACGTGTTGGCGATATCTTCACTTGGGTTCCCTTAAAAATCAGATCAGGCAAATCAAACCAGGCCGCAGGCGCGCAGGGCGCTTTCCACGGCCGCTTCGTTCGATGTCTCCAGCGGCGTCATCGGCAGCCGCAAGGTGCCGCCGCAAAGACCCATCCGGGCCATGGCCCATTTGACGGGAATCGGGTTGGCTTCGATAAACAGGTTTCTGTGCAGCGGCAGCAGCTTGAGCTGCAGTTCCATGGCGCGACGGGTGTCGCCCGCCACGGCGGCCACGCACAGCTCATGCATGAGCCGGGGCGCCACGTTGGCCGTCACGCTGACATTGCCCTGGCCGCCGCAAAGCATGAGTGCCACGGCGGTCGGGTCGTCGCCCGAATACACGGCAAAGCCCTTGGGCACTTCCTTGATCAGCCATTGCGCGCGCTCGATATTGCCGGTGGCTTCCTTGATGCCGACGATGCCGGGCACCTGGGCCAGGCGCAACACGGTGGCGTGCGCCATATCGGCAACGCTGCGGCCGGGCACGTTGTACAACACGGTGGGCAGGTCGCCGACGGCTTCGGCGATCGCCTTGAAGTGCCGGTACTGGCCTTCCTGCGTGGGCTTGTTGTAATAGGGGACGACCTGCAACTGGCAGTCGGCGCCCACCTGCTTGGCGAAGCGGGCGAGTTCGATTGCTTCGGCGGTGGAGTTGGCGCCGCAGCCGGCCATGATGGGCACGCGCTTTTTGGCTTGCTCCACCGAGACGCGGATGATTTCGCAGTGCTCCTCGACGTTGACGGTCGGGGATTCGCCGGTGGTGCCGACCACGCCTATGCAGTCCGTGCCCTCGGCGATGTGCCAGTCCACCAGTTTGCGCAGTGTCGGGTAATCTACGCTGCCGTCATCATGCAAGGGTGTTGCCAGTGCAACGATGCTGCCAGTAATGGGTTTCATGCTTTGCTTGTAAACGTTCGCGGCCGGGAGCTAGGGAAGGGGACTGGCCGGAATACCGCCAGGCCGGCCCAAAACGGCCAATCCTGCATTCTACCCAGAGCCTAGGGCAGTCCATAGCGCGGCGGGGCGGGCAAACCCGCAGTCGCGGGCGCTTCGCGGACCGCGGCAATGCGCTGGATAAACCGCGGCGGGCTCTCATGGAAACCCTCCTCGAAGGCCACCACCCGCAGCGCCCGGCAGGTTTCCAGCAATTCGCCGGTGCGCAGCAAAAAATCCGGCCGGGAGGGCTTGCCCACGGTCTCATTGCCTTGCGTAAAAGTTTCGTAAATCAGCACCCCGCCGGGCGCCAGGGCGGCCAGCAGCGTGGGCAGCAGGGGGCGCCACAGGTAGTTGGTCACGACGATCGCGTCGAATTGCCGGCCCGCGAAAGGCCAGGGGCCGGCTTCAATGTCGGCCACCACCGCCTCGCGGGCGGATGCGGGGATGGCGCCGGCGATGGCGTCCATCGCTTCCTGCGAGCGGTCCACCAGCACCAAAGGGTGGTTTCGCTGGTGAAACCAGCGGGCGTGGCGGCCATAGCCGCAGGCGACGTCCAGCACCACGCCGCGCTCGCGGACCAGGTGCGACCAGCGCTGCACCCAGGCGGCGGGCAATTCCGTTCCGTGCGGAGTGCTGCTCATATTAGAGGGGCTTTACGTCGTCCTTGAGCGCGGCCAGCGCCATGGACTCGACCCGGCCCGGCGCGATCAATTTGAGCCAGCGGCCCAGCTTGCCCTTGGCCGTCATGACGACTTCCCGGTCTCGGCGCTCCATGCCTTGCAGAATCAGCCGGGCGCATTCTTCCACACTCATCGCGTCGTCTTCCTTGAGCCCGCTGGAGCCCGCCGCCACGCCCGCCGCATTGAAGCCGCGGTGGCGGATATGGGTGGCGACCACGCCCGGGTAGGCGGTGGTCACGCTGACCCCGGCGCCCTTCATTTCGGCGCGCAGCGCCTCAAAAAATCCCACCATGGCGAATTTGGTGGCGCTGTAGGCCGTGCGGCCCGGCACGCCGATCAGCCCGGCCAGGCTGGAAACGGCCACGATGCTGCCGTGGCGCAGCTTCAGGTGGGGCAGGGCAGCGTGGGTGCACCAGACGCTGCCCCAGAGGTTGATGCGCATCAACTGCTCATACCAGCCCAGGTCCTGGGCCTTGACGTCCTCGAATAGCGCCTGCGCCGACATGCCGGCGTTGTTGACCAGGGCGTCGACGTGCCCGAAGCGCCCGATGGTGGCATCCACCAGGTGGCGGCATTGGGCTTCGATGGACACGTCGGTCTTGACGACCAGGGTTTGCGCGCCGTGCGCGGCGCATTGGCCCGCGACTTCATCAAGCAGCGTTTCATTGCGCGCCGCCAGCACCAGCGCGATGCCGGGGCCAAACGTTTTGGCCAGTTGCCGCGCCATTTCGGCGCCAATGCCGTCCGAGGCGCCGGTGATGATGATGGTTTTCATGGTGTTGTCCCCGTCTTCCTGGATTGCGCCCCATCGCCCTTAAATTCTGAATTCTTCTTGCTCCGGAGCTGCTCACAAAACCCAGCGAAGCGGTCCTGGCTAGGCGCGACGCCGCAGACAGTGCTACAGCACGGCAAGGCGGCTGCAACAACGCCAGGAGGGTTTTTGAGCGGCTCCTAAAAGCAGGCCCAGATCTGATTTGCGAGTGTGAGAAGAAATTCCGGCCGTGTGTAGAGGGCAAACACCCCCAGCGACGCGATGACCGCGAGCGCCCACAGGCCGGCTTTTTTGGCCATCTCAGGCCCCTTGCGGCACGCCGGCGCGTGTGATCGGCGCCTCGCGCACCGGCAGGTTCACCAGGGCGGCAAACACGCCGAGCGCGATGGCGATGTACCAGACGATGTCGTAGCTGCCGGTGCGGTCATATAGATAGCCGCCCAGCCAGACGCCCAGGAAGGAGCCGATCTGGTGGCTGAAGAAGATGAAGCCGCCCAGCATCGACAGATGCTGGATGCCGAAGATCTGCGCCACCACGGCGTTGGTCGGCGGGATGGTCGACAGCCACAGCAGGCCCATCAGGCTGGCGAAGATGTAGACGCTCAGCGGGCTCAGGGGCGCCGCGATGAACACGGCGATCACCACCGCACGCGACAGGTAAATCGTCGCCAGGATTTTCCGTTTGGCGATTTTCTGGCCGAGCGAGCCGGCGATATAGGTGCCGAAGACATTGAACAGCCCGATCAGCGCCAGCGCATAGCTGGCCACCTGGGGCGACAGGCCCTTGTCCTTGAGGTAGCTGGGCATGTGCACGCCGATGAACACCACCTGGAAGCCGCAGACGAAGTAGCCCGCCATCAGCAGCTGGAAACTCGGGTACTTGAAAGCTTCGCGCAACGCCTGAGCGATGGTCTGCTCGCGTTTGGCGGGCTGGCCGCCGGCAAACCCGCCTTCGCGCAGGCCCAGCGCCAGCGGCGCGATCAGCAGCACGGCGCCGCTGAGCACCAGCAGGGCCTCTTTCCAGCCCAGGCCGCTGATCAGCAGGCCTTCGACCGGCACCATCAGGAACTGGCCGAAGGAGCCCGCCGCCGCAGCCACCCCCATGGCCCACGAGCGTTTTTCCGCCGAAATGTTGCGGCCTATCACGCCGTAGATGACGGCATAGGTGGTTCCAGCCTGCGCCGCGCCTATCAGCACCCCGGCCGTCATGGTGAACAGAAAGCCCGTGGGCGACAGCGCCATGCCCACCAGGCCCAGCCCGTACAGCAGGGCGCCGCCCACGATCACGCGGAAAGCGCCGAAGCGGTCGGCCGCCATGCCGGCGAAGATGCCGAACACGCCCCAGGACAGGTTCTGCACCG
Organism: Polaromonas sp. P1_H6; assembly: GCF_056405195.1. Classification (NCBI taxonomy): domain Bacteria; kingdom Pseudomonadati; phylum Pseudomonadota; class Betaproteobacteria; order Burkholderiales; family Comamonadaceae; genus Polaromonas; species Polaromonas sp. P1_H6. Next base: position 32,716 of record NZ_JBFUCN010000027.1, on the reverse strand, counting down.
CCAGCGCGAAGGCAAAGGTTTCGCGCGTCCAGCCCTGGGCCTGGGTGATGGGCTGCAGCCACAGCCCGAAGCCGTGGCGTATGCCCATGGACAGCGTGACGATGGTGGCGCCGCAGATCAGCACCTGCAGCATGGAGAGTTTTTTGGTGTCGGTGGTCATGGACGGTCGCCGTAAGCGGCGAAAAAGGAAAGGCCTGGGGCGGCAGGGAAGCTATCCGCCGACTGTAACGAAAATGGCGAAACGCTGCCGTGCCCGCCTTTCGTTCCCGCGCCAGAATCGGGTGGACTGTATGTTTGTACAGTGACTTTTCCGGCCCGGACTACAATTGCGGCAATTCTTTCATCTGCCATGGCCGACAAACTACCCACCGAATATTCCGAAGGCTCGATCCGCGTGCTCAAGGGCCTGGAGCCCGTCAAGCAACGCCCGGGCATGTACACCCGCACCGACAACCCCCTGCACGTCATCCAGGAAGTGCTGGACAACTCCGCCGATGAAGCCCTCGCCGGCCACGGCAAGAAGATCAAGGTCACGCTGCACACCGACGGCTCGGTCAGCGTCGACGACGACGGCCGCGGTATTCCCTTCGGCCTGCACCCGGAAGAACAGGTGCCGGTCATCGAGATCGTCTACACCCGCCTGCACGCTGGCGGCAAGTTCGACAAGGGCAAGGGCGGTGCCTACAGTTTCTCGGGCGGCCTGCACGGCGTGGGCGTCAGCGTGACCAACGCGCTGTCCAAACGCCTGGAAGTCACGTCCTACCGCGAAGGCATGGTGGCCCGCCTGGTGTTTTCGGGCGGCGACGTCATCGAAAAGCTGCACCTGCGCAAAAACGGCGAAGGCGACCGCAAGACCGGCACCACCGTCCGCGCCTGGCCCGACGCCAAATACTTCGAGTCGGCCGCGCTGCCCATGGCCGAGCTCACGCACCTGTTGCGAAGCAAGGCCGTGCTCATGCCCGGCGTCACCGTCACGCTGACCAACGAGAAGACCAAGGACACCCAGACCTGGTCGTATAAAGGCGGCCTGCGCGATTACCTGATGCAGACGCTGAACGGTGACCCCGTCATCCCGATGTTCGAAGGTGAAGGTTTTGCCGATTCCCAGCACGACAGCTTCGCCGAAGGTGAGGGTGCCCAATGGTGCGTGGCCTTCACCGAAGACGGCCAGCCGGTGCGTGAGAGCTACGTCAACCTGATCCCCACCAGCGCCGGCGGCACCCATGAAAGCGGCCTGCGCGACGGCCTCTTCAACGCCGTCAAGAGCTTTATCGACCTGCATTCGCTATTGCCCAAGGGCGTCAAGCTGCTACCTGAAGACGTTTTTGCCCGCGCCAGCTATGTGCTGAGCGCCAAGGTGCTGGATCCGCAATTCCAGGGCCAGATCAAGGAGCGCCTCAATTCCCGCGACGCCGTGCGGCTGGTGTCCAGCTTTGTCCGCCCGACGCTGGAACTGTGGCTCAACCAGCACGTCGACTACGGCCGCAAGCTGGCCGAACTCGCCATCAAGGCCGCGCAAACCCGTCAGAAGGCCGGCCAGAAGGTCGAAAAACGCAAGGGCTCCGGCGTGGCCGTGCTGCCCGGCAAGCTGACCGACTGCGAAAGCCGCGACCTGGCCCACAACGAAGTCTTCCTGGTCGAGGGCGACTCGGCCGGCGGCAGCGCCAAAATGGGCCGCGACAAGGAAAGCCAGGCCATCCTGCCGCTGCGCGGCAAGGTGCTCAACACCTGGGAGGTCGAGCGCGATCGCCTGTTTGCCAACACCGAAATCCACGACATCGCGGTCGCCATCGGCGTCGACCCGCACGGCCCGAACGACACGCCCGACCTGAGCGGCCTGCGCTACGGCAAGGTCTGCATCCTGAGCGATGCCGACGTCGACGGCTCCCACATCCAGGTGCTGCTGCTCACGCTGTTTTTCCGCCATTTCCCCAAATTGATTGAATCGGGTAATGTGTATGTCGCGCGGCCGCCGCTTTTCCGGGTCGATGCGCCCGCGCGGGGCAAAAAGCCTGCGTCCAAGGTCTATGCCCTGGACGAAGGTGAATTGACCGCCATATTGGATAAATTACGCAAGGACGGGGTGCGCGAAGGCGCCTGGAGCATCAGCCGCTTCAAGGGCCTGGGCGAAATGAGTGCGGAACAACTGTGGGAAACCACACTCAATCCGGATACCCGCCGTTTGTTGCCCGTGCAACTGGGCAACCAGGATTTCGGGCAAACCGAGAGCCTGATCACCAAGCTGATGGGCAAGGGCGAAGCCGCGGCCCGCCGCGAACTGATGGAGTTGCACGGCGATGCCGTGGAGATTGATATTTGATGAAGCTGCCTGAGACCTTTTTATCCTTTCTGCGGCGGCCCCTGCGCGCGCTGGGCCTGCCTTTGATGGTCATGGGCCTGGCAGCGCTGTTCACCTCTCCCGCCCACGCCGACATCTGGGGCTACGTGGACAAGGACGGCATCGCGCACTTCTCTGCTGTGCGGCTGGACGACCGTTATGAACTCTTTTTCCGTGGCAGCGAAAGCTTTAGCGCCGGCGACAACGTGGGCCGAAGCGGCAAGGCTGTCGGCAGCGGCGCCAATCGCGCCACCGGCGTGGCCGCCGCGCCGCCCAAGCTGCTGGCCTACTTCGACGTGTCGCCCAACTACAAGGCCGTCAAGCACCTGCTGCGTGAAGCTTCCGTCACGCACGGCATCGACTACGAACTGCTGCAGGCGCTGATCGCCACCGAATCGGGCTTCAACACCCAGGCCGTCTCGCCCAAGGGCGCGGTCGGGCTGATGCAACTGATCCCGCCCACGGCCGAGCGATATGGCGTGCGGGCCAGCAAGGATTCCACGGTCCACAAAAAGCTCACCGACCCCAAGACCAACATCCGGGCCGGCTCCAGCTACCTCAGCGACCTGATCGCCATGTTCCCGGGCCAGCTTGAGCTGGCGATCGCCGCCTACAACGCCGGTGAAGGCGCCGTGCAGCGCGCGGGCAACAAAATCCCCAACTACCCCGAGACCAAAAACTACGTCAAGACCGTGATGCAGCTCTACAACCACCTCAAGCCGCCCAGCATGATGAGCGCGAGCGGCGGCCGGGTGCGCATGGAGATGATGGGCGGCGCCACGGGTCGCAGCAACATGGTGCCGACCACCGTCGCGTCCACCGCCACGCCTGAGGCCCCACCCGAGCGGAACTGACGCCCATGCATCCGGAGTCCCGCCGGCAACCCGGCAGCCTGAAAGCGGCTCCCCTCTTTTTTCTTTTCATAATCCTGTACCGGCCGCGCTGTGCGCACCGGCCCGGCATAACCTGACCTAGCCCAAGCCAAATCACGATGGATGATCTTTTCACACCGGACGCAGTCGCCCCCATTCCCGAACCCGCCGACCAGGATTCGCTGGCCGCGTACGCGCAGCGGGCCTACCTTGAATACGCGCTCAGCGTCGTCAAAGGCCGGGCCCTGCCCGACGTCTGCGACGGCCAGAAGCCGGTGCAACGCCGCATCCTCTTCAGCATGTCGCGCATGGGCCTGGGCTTCGGCGGCGCCAACGGCGCCAGCGGTGCCAAGCCGGTCAAGAGTGCCCGCGTGGTCGGCGACGTGCTCGGCAAATACCATCCGCACGGCGACCAGGCGGCTTACGACGCCATGGTGCGCATGGCCCAGGACTTCAGCCAGCGTTACCCGCTGGTCGACGGCCAGGGCAACTTCGGTTCGCGCGACGGCGACGGCGCGGCGGCCATGCGCTACACCGAGGCGCGGCTGGCGCGCATCACGACCCTGCTGCTCGACGAGCTGGATGAGGGTACGGTCGACTTTGTGCCCAACTACGACGGCTCCTTTGAAGAGCCGCGCCAGCTGCCCGCGCGCCTGCCCTTCACCCTGCTCAACGGCGCCAGCGGCATTGCCGTCGGCCTGGCCACCGAAATCCCCAGCCACAACCTGCGTGAGGTGGCCGACGCCTGCGTGGCCCTCATCAAGGCGCCCAAGCTCAGCGATGAAGAACTGTTCACGCTGATCGCCGGGCCCGACTATCCGGGCGGCGGGCAGATCATCTCCAGCAGCGCGGAAATCGCGGCGGCCTACAGCACCGGCCGCGGCTCGCTCAAAGTGCGTGCGCGCTGGAAGATCGAGGAACTGGCGCGCGGCCAGTGGCAACTGGTGGTGCAGGAACTGCCACCCGGTGTCAGCACCCAGCGTGTGCTTGAAGAAATCGAAGAGATCACCAACCCGAAGATCAAGGCCGGCAAAAAGGCCCTGAGCCAGGACCAGGTGCAGCTCAAGCAGACCATCCTGGCCGTGCTCGACGTGGTGCGCGACGAATCCAGCAAGGACGCCGCCGTGCGCCTGGTGTTCGAGCCCAAGACTAGCAAGATCAGCCAGTCCGAACTCATCAACACCCTGCTGGCCAACACCAGCCTGGAAAGCTCCTCGCCCATCAACCTGACCATGGTCGGGCTGGACGGCAAGCCGACGCAGAAAAACCTGCGCCAGATATTGACGGAGTGGATCGAATTTCGCCAGACCACGGTGCAAAAGCGTTCGCAGCACCGTCTCGACAAGGTGCTGGCCCGCATCCACATCCTCGAAGGGCGGCAGCTGGTGCTGCTCAACATCGACGAGGTCATCGCCATCATCCGCCAGTCGGATGAGCCCAAGCTTGCGCTGATCGAGCGCTTCAAGCTCAGCGAAATCCAGGCCGAGGACATTCTTGAAATCCGCCTGCGCCAGCTCGCGCGGCTCGAAGCCATCAAGATCGAGCAGGACCTGAAAAACCTGCGTGAAGAGCAGGGCCGGCTCGAGGAAATCCTCGGCAGCCCGGCGGCGCTCAAGCGCCTGCTGATCAAGGAAATCGAGGCCGACGCCAAGCAGTTCGCCGATGCGCGCCGCACCCTGATCCAGGCCGAGAAGAAAGCCGTGCTCGAAGTCAAGGTACTGGACGAGCCGGTGACCGTGGTCATCAGCGACCGGGGCTGGGTGCGCGCGCGCAGCGGCCACGGCCATGACCCGGCGGGCTTTGCCTTCAAGTCCGGCGACGGCCTCTACGGCACCTTTGAATGCCGCACTGTCGACACGCTGCTGGCCTTCGGTTCGCGCGGCCGCATTTATTCGGTGCCGGTGTCCGTGCTGCCCGGCGCGCGAGGCGACGGCCAGCCGCTGACCACCCTGATCGACCTCGAATCCGGCACGCAGCTGGTGCATTACTTCGCGGGCCCGTCCAATGCCGCGCTGCTGCTCAGCGCTAGTGGCGGCTACGGCTTCCTCGCGACGGTCGAGAACATGACGTCGCGCCTCAAGGCCGGCAAGGCCTTCATCAGCTGCGCCGAAGGCGAAACCATCTGCAGGCCCTCGCACGCCGCCTTCAACAGCGGCACGACGCCGATGGTGCCCGCCACGCATGTGGCCTGCGCCTCTACCGGCGGCCGCATCCTGACCTTTGAAATCGGCGAGCTGAAAATGCAGGCCGCCGGCGGACGCGGCCTGATGCTGATTGACCTCGAAGCCAAGGACACCCTCGCCGGCGCGGCGGCTTACACTCGCAGCGTCAAGATCGAAGGCATAGGCCGCGGCGGCAAAGCGCGCGAAGAAACACTGGAAATCCGCACGCTGAACAACGCCCGCGCGGCACGCGCGCGCAAGGGCAAGGCCGCCGACCTGGGCTTCAAGCCCAGCGGTATCGCGCGCGTCGAGTAAGCGTACGCCCGTAGCGCAACGCTACGGGCTCGGCCTTCTCATCAAGCCGCGAGCAATGACTCGAGCTTTTTCAGGCTCGCCACCGTCTCCAGGCAGGCCTGCGCCACTTCCTTGCCCTTGGTCAGGAAGTGCGCGGTGAAAAATTGGCGATGCTCTTCGTGCTCATGGAAATGCTGCGGCGTCAGCACTGCCGAAAACACCGGCACGCCGGTTTCCAGCTGTATGCCCATCAGCGCGCTGATCACCGCATCGGCGACGAACTCGTGGCGGTAGATGCCGCCGTCCACCACCAGCCCGCAACAGACCACTCCCGCATAGCGGCCCGACTGCGCGAGTTTTTTGGCGTGCAGGGGAATTTCGAAGGCGCCCGGCACTTCAAACGTGTCTATGGATTCAGGGCCCACGCCCTGCCTGGCCATTTCGGCCAGGAAGGCGCCGCGCCCCTGGTCCACGATGTCTTCGTGCCAGGACGACTGGATAAAGGCGAAACGAGCCTTGGGGGCGCCACCGGAATGGATGGCGGAAGGGGAAGCGACTGAACTGTTTGTCTGACTCATGGATGGCCTCTGTAGGTATTACCAGAATCAGGGCGCACGAGCCTGCGGCCGGCCATGAGCGCGCAGGCGCCCACGGCACAGCCGTTTGCATCGCGCTCTCTTTCATCCGGACTGTGACCGTCGGCTTCGGAGTTGAACCGAATCTGCTGACCCCGCGCCCCGGTGAAGAGGTGCGGGCGCTCGCGGGCTGATGCAGTTGCCTGCAAACACCGCCGGTGGGGAATTTCACCCCGCCCTGAGAACGCTGCCCCGGCGAAATGGCCGGGACGGTCTGAGTTTAAGGCCGGGTGACCGCCGGTCGTTGCCCGGGAATTATTGGGCCTGCTGGCCGAACAGGATTTCCGCTGCCGGCGGCCTCAAAGGGCCGCAGCAATGTGTCGAACAGCCAGCGCTGGCATCGATGACGAGCAGCGCCTGTTTCATCACGCGAACTTATTCGACTTCCGCGACCAGGTCGATCTCGACACAAGCACCCATGGGAACCTGGGCCACGCCAAACGCGCTGCGCGCATGCTTGCCGGCGTCGCCGAAGACTTCGGCAAACAGTTCGCTCGCGCCATTGGTCACCAGGTGTTGCTCGGTGTAGTCGCCGGTCGAGTTGACGAGGCTCATGAGCTTGACGATGCGCTTGACTTTGCCCAGGCCGACGGCGGCTTCCAGCGTCCCCATCAGGTCGATGGCGACCGAACGCGCGGCGGCCTTGCCTTCTTCGGTCGTCATGTTCTTGCCGAGCTGGCCGACCAGGGGCTTGCCGTCTTTCTTGGCGATGTGGCCGCTCAGGAACACCAGATTGCCGGTCCGCACAAAGGGCAGGTAGGCCGCGACGGGGATCGCGACGGGGGGCAGGGTGATGTTCAGTGCTTTCAGCTTGTCGTAGGCGCTCATGGTGTTTCCCTTTGGTTGAAGGCGGTTCCCGCAGGCGGGGTGGTGCAGGGAATTGTAGGGCGGGCCCGCCAGCGGGCGGGCCTGTAGCGGCATGAAAGGAAGTGATGCAGCGGGGCTGGCTTATTCGGGCTTGATGCCGGCCTTGCGCACCACGGCGCCCCAGCGGTCCACCTCGCTGCGCATGAAGGCGCGCAACTCGTCGCGGCTCGAGCCCTTGAGGTCTATGCCCAGCGTGGTGAGCCGCTCACGCGTCGACGGGTGGGCCAGCGCCGCGACGGCTTCGTTGCGCAGCCGCTCGACGATCTCGATGGGCGTGGTGGCCGGCGCCACCAGGGCCCACCACTGGTTGAACTGCATGCCTTCCATGCCGGCTTCGCGCGCGGTGGGGACGTCGGGCAAGCCGGCCAGGCGCGTGTTGCCGGTCACCATCAGGGCTGAAATCCTGTTCGCGCCCAACAGCGAGCTGGCGCTCGCCAGCGTGGCGAAATGCGCGTCCACCTGGCCGGCCGCGACGTCGGTGAGCGCCGGCGCCGAGCCGCGGTAGGGAATGGCGTTGACCTTGATGCCGGTGGCGGTGGCGAACAACTCGCTCGACAGATGGCTGATGGAGCCGTTGCCGCTGTGGGCCAGGGCCAGCGGCACCTTGCTGTTGCGGTGGTTTTTGAGGAAGCCCTTGATGTCGCCGTTCTTGTACGCCGCGCCGGCGAACAGCATCAGCGGTGAGGTGCCGACCATGGAAACCGGCGTGAAGTCGCGCAGCAGGTCATAAGGCATCTTGTTGAACACGGCCGGCGCGATCGCATGCGGCAACTCGACGATGGCGAAGGTGTAGCCGTCGGGCGCAGCCTTGGCCGCGGCCTCGGTGCCTATGCGGCCCGAGGCGCCGGAGCGGTTGTCCACCACCACGCTCTGGCCCATGGTCTCGCCCATGCGCTGCGCGATGGCGCGCGCGATCGCGTCCGTGCTGCCGCCGGGCGCCCAGGGCACGATGAGGCGCAGGGGCTTGTCGGGGTAGGCGGCATGGGCGCTTGCGCTGATCAAGGCGGCGCCGGCCAGGAAGAGGGCGGTGAACAGTCGGGTCTTCATGGGGAAATCCTTTGCGGTCTGGGGGAGGGGTCGGGGGAGTCGGGGAATCGAGGAGGTCAAGGCAAGGCGTCGAAGGTGTCGCGGTCACCCTTGGCGGTCAGCAGCAGCAGCGCGTGCTCTGAAGGCGCGATTTCGCCGCGCGCACGCAACTGCGCCAGCGCGCCCAGGCAGGCGCCCGCGCACAGTTCCACCCACAGGCCTTGCGCGCCCAGCTGCCTGCTGCCTTCCACGGCGCCGGCGTCGTCCACCACCACCGCGCCGCCGCCCGAGCGCCGCACGGCCAGCGCCTGCTGCAAGGTGACGGTGCTGCCGGCGATGGAAAACTGCGCGGTCTGGCCGGCGAATTCGGACTGCGGTGATTCCCCGCCCAGCACGCGAGACAGGCGCGGGAAAGGCTCGACCGCCCAGAGGCGCGGCATGCGCGCGACCAGCCCGGCCTGCAGCAGGTCGCGAAACCCGCTGTAAAGCCCCCAGAGCAGGTCGCCGCGCGCCGTGGGCACCAGTACGTGGTCGGGGATGCAGCCATCGGCCACACATTCGAGCGCCACCGCGCGGTAGCCCTCGACGCCGAAGGCCGGGCTGCCGACGGCGGGCACGCTGTAGTTGGTCAGTGCGAAGGCGCCATCCTGCTCGACGCGGCGGCGCAGGTGTTCCCAGCGGCCGAAGCCGCGCTCGAAGGCCAGGCGTTTGGCGCCCAGGCGGTGCAGCGCGCGCGCATAGGGCTCCGGCATGTCGTGGTAGGTGGCGACTTCGCAGGCCAGGCCGGCGGCCGCGCAATAAGCCGCGGCCGACACCGCCGCGTTGCCGCTGGAGGCGAGAACCACGGTCTGCGCGCCCACGTCCAGCGCCCGGCTGACGGCCTGGGCCGACATGCGGTCCTTGTGCGAGCCCGTGGGGTTCATGCCCTCGTGTTTGGCCGACAGCTGCCGCAGGCCGAAAGCGCGCGCCAGGCGCGGCAGGTCCAGGCAGGGCGTGCCGCCTTCGCTCAGGGAAACGCCCTGGGTGTAGGGCAGCCAGGCGCCCCACTTATAACCCGTACTGGTGAATTTGAGGGTTTTGGGCAGTTCGGCATAGACCGCTTCCAGGCTCGCGGGCGTGCCCGTCGCTGCGCAGTGCGGGCAACCGGCCGGGAGGTCTCGCAAGGGGTATTCGCGGGCACAGTGGATGCAGCGCAGCCCGGACAGCTGCGGGTTGCGGACCACGGTGAGGGGCGCCGCGCCGGGTTGGGAAACAAGGGAATTCATGCGGCCAATGGTACGAAGGCCGGAGGTGGCCGTGCAGCGCCTGATGGCGATTTAGAATAAGTAAAACTTATAGGAGTCCACCATGGCCGAAGCAAGCGCACGCCAGATCGAAGTGTTCCGCATGGTCATGCGCCTGGGCACGGCCAACCGCGCGGCTGCGGCTTTGCACGTGAGCCAGCCGGCCGTCACGCAGCTGCTGCAGCAACTGGAGGCGCGCGCCGGCCTCAAGCTGTTTGACCGGCCCAAAGGCAAGCTCACGCCCACGCCCGAAGCCCATGCGCTGATGGAAGAGGTGGAACGGGTCTACGAAGGCCTGGAAGCCGTGCAGCGAAAAATCGTGGCGCTGCAGTCGCATGAAGACACGGTGCTGCGCATAGGTTCGCTACACGCCATGGCCGCCAGCGTCATGCCCTGGGCTTTGGCCGAGTTCCAGCGCTGCTACCCGCGCACGCGCTGCCTGCTGCTGGTCGACAGCTCCAAGGTGCTGCGCGAAGCCTTGTTCCAGGGGGCGGTGGACCTGGCCTTCCTCGGCGACGAGGCCGACACCAGCGGCCTGGTGTCTTCGCTGTTCTACCAGGCGCCCGCCGTCTGCATCATGCCGGCCGCCCATCCGCTGGCGCGCAAGCAGCTGCTGCATTTGCAGGACCTGCAGGAGGTGCCGCTGGTGGGCCTGTCGGCCTCCGACCCGGCGCAGCGGCGCCTGGAAGCGGCGCTCGCGCAGGCCGGGGTGCAGGCGCGCTTTGTGATTGAAACGCCTTACAGCGCTACGCAATGCGCGCTGGTGCTGGCCGGCGCCGGGCTGGCGGTGACGAATCCACTGGTGGCGCGCGAGTACCTGGCGCTGGGCCTGCGCAGCGTGCCGCTGGCGGCCGACGTGTCGTTTCGCGCCTTGCTGGCTTTCAAGCCGCTGCAGGCCCAGTCGGGCGCCGCGCAGGAATTTGTGGGCTTGTGCCGGCGCCGGCTGGTGGGCAGCCTGCCCGAAGGCTCGCTGTTGGGCGAAGCGCCGCTCAGTTCCCCGTCGTAAGGGACTGGACTTCGGTCTCTGGCAGCGGCTCCACCGTCACGGCCACGTCGAGAATGTGCTGCGCCCCGCCGCGTATCACGCCGCGCATGGGCGAGACGTCGAGGAAGTCGCGGCCGGTAGCCAGCGTGACGTAGTCTTCGCCCGGCGCGCGGTTGTTGGTGGGATCGAAATCCAGCCAGGTGCCCAGGCCCGGGCAGTAGACCGAGGCCCAGGCATGGGAGGCGTCGCTGCCAACCAGGCGCGGCTGGCCGGGCGGCGGGCTGGTCAGCAGGTAGCCGCTCACATAACGCGCCGGCAGGCCCATGGCGCGGCAGCAGGCCACCATGATGTGGGCGAAGTCCTGGCACACGCCCTTGCCTTGTTTGAGCGCCTCGAGCGCCGGCGTGTTGACCTCGGTGCTTTCGCTCTCATAGGCCATGGTGTGGTGGATGCGCTCCATCAGGTCGCGCGCGGCTTCGGGCAGCGGCCGGCCCGGCAGGAAGCTGGGGCGGGCGAACTCGACAAAAGCCTCATCGCGCGGCACATAGGGTGAGGCGAACAGGAATTCGGAGGCGCTGTCGTAGGCCGCGCCGGCGCGGTAGCGGAACTGCTCGCGCACCTGCTCCCAGGGCGGCGACACCGGCCCGCCGGAAGACAGCGAGCTTTCGGATTGCAAGGGGTTGGCCACCGAGGTAGAGACCACGCTGTCGGCCACCACGGTCAGGCTTTCATGCGCGGCCTGCAGCGAAAAATAGCTGCGCGTGTTGCCGTAGACGTCCACGGTCTCGCGCAACTGCACGGGCGCCGGGTCCACGTGCAGCGCGTAACTGAGCAGGCTCTGGCCGTTGCGGCTGGCGGGCTTGAGGTGCACCACGTGGTGGGCATTTTCCACCGCCGGCGCATAGCGGTAGCGGGTTTCGTGGACGACGTGCAGCAGCATGGAATGACTCGCTTGTCCCGGCGCTCAGGCGCCCAGGCTCTGGCTGCCGGAGGCCGCGTGGCTGAAGTAGCGGCGGCTCAGGGTGTCCGACAGATCCAGCGCGGCATCGCAGCATTGCCGCAGCAGCTCGACCAGGCGACCGTCATGACACTGGCCCTCGCCGTCGCCTTCGGTCTGCATGTCCGCGCACAGGTCGGCCAGGGCCCAGCTGCCGGGATCGGGCAGTTCCATCGCAAGCTCGGGCATGTCGCCCGGCGCGCTACCGGCCAGCTTGGCCAGGCGGCCGCGCAGGGTCTGCACCACCCAGCCCAGCGAGCGCGGGTTGTCGCGGTCCAGCACCAGCAAATCGAGCAGGGCCGGGATGTCTCGGCGCTGCTGGTATTGCGCGTGGAAGGTGATGGTGCTGTCGAACAGTGCCACCATGGCGTTGAAGCCGCCTTCCTCGAACACCGAGCCGGTTTCAAAACCGCGCACCAGCGCACCGGCCAGGGTGTTGAGCCGCTCGATGAGGCGTCCCATGCTAAGCAGGCGCCAGCCGTCGTCGCGCGTCATGCGGTCGGTCTGCGCGCCGGTCATGGCCGAGAGGAAACCGCTGGCCGATTCGAGCGCGCGCAGCGCCTCGACCGAGGAGTATTCGAGCAGGTACTGGCTGGTCTGCTGCTGGCTCTGTCCGCCCTGGCTTTGCGTCTGGCTTTGGCCCACGCTGCTGAAAATCGAGCAGCGCTGGAAAAAATCAGCCTCGGTGCGCACGATCATGTGCCACTGTTCCTGCGACAGGCGTTCGCGCACGGCCGAAGCCGCGCTCTTGAGCGCGCGCAGGTTGTAGCCCACGCTGGCGGCCTGCTCGGTGTCGGCCAGGTTGGCGATCAAGGCGCGTTCAAAGACCCGGCGCGCCTGTGTGGCCGGCGGCACGCTGTCCAGCACCAGCGCATTGCCGACGGCCATGCTGGTCAGCCAGGCTAGCAGCGGCTGTGAGGTCTGGTCTTCGCCGCCCAGGCATTGCAGCGTGATCTGCGCCAGGCGCGTGGAGTTCTCTGCGCGCTCGGTGTAGCGGCCCAGCCAGAAAAGATTTTCGGCCGCGCGGCTGGTGACCGGCGGGCGGTGGCGCAGCGGCGCAGCGGCCCAGGCCGGCGCGGGCTGCTCGGCGCGCGGGACGCCGGCGTGCCCGGCCCTGGCCGCGGAGGTATCGCCCAGCACCCACACATCGGCGCTGCTGCCGCCGTGCTGCATGGAGGACATGTTTTCGTTCTTGCCGGCCAGCCGCGCCAGCCCACCCGGCAGCACCTGCCAGGAACCCTTGCCGTCGGCCACCGCAAACACGCGCAGCATGGCCGAGCGCGGGGAAATCCGCTCGCCCTGCCAGGTGGGGGTCTGCGGCAGCGGCAGGTAGGCCTGCACCGTGTAGTCTTCGCCGCGGCGCACGATGCGGCCGGCCCATTCGTCGAGCGCGCGGCGCGACAGCGTATGGCCTATCACCGACTCCATGCCCGAGCCGGGGTAGGTCGGCTTGATCACGCAGTTCTTGAGCTGGCCCAGCACGTCCTGCATGACGGCCTGCTCACCGCACCACCAGGTGGCCAGCGAGGGCAGCGCCAGCGTTTCGCCGAGCAGGTGTTCCGACAGCGCGGGCAGGAAACCGAGCAGCGCGCTGGATTCGAGGAAAGCCGAGCCCGGCGTGTTGACCACCAGCACATTGCCCGCGCGTATCACCTGCAGCAGGCCGGGCACGCCCAGCGTGGAGTCCGAGCGCAGCTCCAGTGGATCCAGGAATTCGTCGTCCAGGCGCTTGAGCAGTCCATGCACCGGCTCCAGCCCGCGCAGGGTCTTGAGGTAAAGCCTGTCGTCGCGCACCAGCAGGTCGCTGCCTTCCACCAGCGTCAGGCCCAGGAAGCGGGCGAGGTAGGCATGCTCGAAATAGGTTTCGTTGTAAGGCCCCGGGGTCAGCAGCACCACGCGGCTTTCCTCGTTGCCGTCGCCCGGGCTCATGGCCTTGAGTCCGTCGACCAGCGCCTTGTACGAGGCGCCCAGGCGCTCGACCTGCATTTCGCGGAAAGCTTCGGGGAACAAGAGCGAGATGGTGAGGCGGTTTTCGAGCAGGTAGCCCAGGCCGGAAGGCGCCTGCGTGCGCTGCGAGACCACCGACCAGCGGCCGTCGGGGCCGTGGGCGATGTCGAAGGCTGCTATGTGAAGGTAGGTGCCGCCGGCCGGCTGCACGCCCTGCATGCCGCGCAGGTAACCCGGGTGGGCATGCACCAGCGCGCTGGGCAAAAGGCCCTTGGAAAGCAGCTCCTGCGGGCCGTAGATGTCGGCCATGACACGGTCCAGCAGGCGGGCGCGCTGCTGGATGCCGGCCTCGATCTCCGCCCAGTCGCCGGCCGAAACCATCATGGGAAAGAGGTCCAGCGCCCAGGGCCGCTGCGGGCCGTTGGCGTCGGCATAGACGTTGTAGGTCACGCCGTTGTCGCGGATCTGGCGGCGCAGGTTGGCGGTGCGGTGGTTCAGGTCGTAAAAACCGTCGGTGCCCAGGAAGTTGAAAAAACGCGCCCAGTCGGGCGACAGGCTGTCGTCGGGGGCGGCGGCTTCGGGTTGGGATGCGGCGGCTTCAGGGGCGCTGCCGGCCGCGCGCAAGGCGGGCTGGGCGGGCGCGGCCGCTTCCACGGGCGCGGGGCCTTCGGAGGCACGGCCCCGCAACTCGTCGAAATGGCCGGCTGCCGCATGCGGCGCCAGCGCGGCGGCCAGGGCGCAGGGGGATTCGAGCGCCTGGGCGGCAAAAAGGGACTGGGTGTTATTTTCCACGTGCTGCAAGTATGCCTGCGGCCCAGGAGCGCAAAGACTCAATGAGGGGCTGGTTTCCGGCCAAAGCGGCTATTTATGCCGCTTGCGCATGCAATTGTTGCAGCCATAAGACAGGCTGATGGGCCTGTCTTATGAGTCCTCAGCGCAAGTCCAGCGTGAACGGGAATTCCCGGCTGGCCTGCGCCGGCGCCACGCGCATCTTGCCTGGCGTGTGGCCCATGCGGAAAAAGCGCGTGAGGCGGCGGCTTTCGGCCTCGTACGAATTGACCGGCAAGGTGTCGTAGCTGCGCCCGCCCGGGTGCGCCACGTGGTACTGGCAGCCGCCCAGCGAACGTTCCATCCAGGTGTCGACAATGTCGAAGGTCAGCGGCGCATGCACGCCTATCGACGGGTGCAGGGCCGAAGGCGGGTTCCAGGCCTTGTAGCGCACGCCGGCCACGTATTCACCGACGCGGCCCGTGCTTTGCAGCGGCAGCGCGCGGCCGTTGACGGTGACCACGTAGCGGTTGTCGTTAAGGCCGGTGACGTGCACCTCGATGCGTTCCAGCGAGGAATCGACGTAGCGCACGGTGCCGCCGGCCGAACCTTCCTCGCCCATCACATGCCAGGGCTCCAGCGCGCTGCGCAGCGTCAGTTCAATGCTGTTGGACTTGACCTGGCCGATCAGCGGGAAGCGGAACTCGAAATGCGGCTCGAACCAGGCCATGTCGAAGGCGTATCCAGCTTCGCGCAGTTCGGTCAGCACGTCTTCAAAGTCCATGCGGATGAAGCCGGGCAGCAGGAAGCGGTCGTGCAGTTCGGTGCCCCAGCGCGTGACGCGGCCGTGGTAAGGCTTGTTCCAGAAGCGCGCCACCAGCGCGCGCAGCAGCAACTGCTGGGCGATGCTCATGCGCGCATGCGGCGGCATCTCGAAGGCGCGCAGCTCCAGCAAGCCCAGGCGCCCGGTGGCGGAGTCGGGCGAATACATCTTGTCGATGCAGAACTCACTGCGATGGGTGTTGCCGGTGACGTCGACCAGGATGTTGCGCAAAGTGCGGTCCACCAGCCAGGGCGGCATGTCGGCGCCGTATTTCTTGCGGTTGTTTTCGATTTCGCGCAAGGCGATTTCGAGTTCGTACAGCTGGTCGTTGCGGGCCTCGTCCACACGCGGCGCCTGGCTGGTCGGGCCTATGAACATGCCCGAGAACAGGTAGCTCAGCGAGGGGTGGTTGTGCCAGTAGGCGATCAGGCTGCCCAGCACCTCGGGCTTGCGCAGGAAGGGGCTGTCGGCCGGCGTGGCGCCGCCCAGTACGAAGTGGTTGCCGCCGCCGGTGCCGGTGTGCCGGCCGTCGGTCATGAACTTTTCGGCCGACAGGCGCGTCTCGTGCGCGATCTTGTAGAGGAACTCGGTATGTTCCACCAATTCACCCCAGTTATAGGCCGGGTGGATGTTCACTTCAATCACGCCCGGATCCGGTGTGACCTGCAGCATCTTCAGTCGCGGGTCGCGCGGCGGCGGGTAGCCTTCGAGCACGATGCTCACGCCCAGCGACTGCGCCGTGGCTTCCACGGCGGCCAGCAGGTCCAGGTAGTCTTCGAGGCGCTCCATGGGCGGCATGAAGACGTAGATCGCGCCGGTTTCGCCGCGGCCCGACTTGTTGGCCTTGCTGTCGGGATTGGCCTTGGGCTTGTCCTTGGGACCGTTGGCGCGTTGGGGGTCGCGTACTTCGACGCACAACGCGGTGCGCGTGAGCCAGGCGGCCGATTCAAAAGGCTTGGGCGCGCGGTCGTCCTGGGGCGCGGCCGTCTCGGGTGAAGCGCCGGCTGGTTTGCCGTCGGCGCCTTGGGCGCCGTTCGTGCCGTTGTTGCCCAGCGGGCGGAACTGCAGGATGCGGCTGGCCTGCGTCAGTGCCGTATTGCCGGCCATGTAGCGCGCCATGTACTGCGCCAGCGAGCTGGCGCTTCCACCCGTGGAAGGCGCCACCGGCGTGGCGCCGCGGGCCGCGCTGAAGCTGCCGTTGTAGCGCGCGGCCAGCGCCGAAGCGGCCGGCAGCTCTTGCCGTGGCGCGAACGGGTCGGCCTCGATCATGTAGGGGTAGTCGGTCTTGGACACCCAGGGCACGGAATCCAGCGGCAGGCGGTAGCCCATGGGCGAGTCGCCCGGCATCAGGTACATGCGTTCTTCGCGGAAGAACCAGGGGCCGGTGGTCCATTTCGGGCCGGCCAGCGAAGGCGAAGCGCCGGCGTTTCTCTGCTTGAGCTGCTCCTTGGTCTGCAGCGGCAGCACATAACCCACGACCGAATCCAGGCCCTGCATGAAGACGCGGCGCAGGCGCTCGCGCTCCATGGCGTCGTCCAGCTTCGAATCAAAGGGGTCGACATTGACCGGCAGCCGGCGCTCGCGCCAGAGGTAGTACCAGGTGTCCTCATAGCCCGGCGTGATGTAGGTGGTGGCCAGGCCCAGCTTGCCGGCCAGGGTCTGCACAAAACGCTGCGCGTCGGCACTGCTGTAGTTGCAGGGCTGGCGCTCGTCGGCGAACAGCGCCGGGTTTTGCCAGATCGGCTGGCCGTCCTTGCGCCAGAAGATGCTGAGCGCCCAGCGCGGCAGCTGCTCGCCGGGGTACCACTTGCCCTGGCCGAAATGCAGGAAACCGCCTTCGCCGTATTCGGCGCGCAGCTTCTGCACGAGTTCGGTCGCGTAGCCGCGCTTGGTCGGGCCCAGGGCGTCGATGTTCCACTCGGCCGCGTCGCGGTCTGTGGTGGCCACAAAGGTCGGCTCGCCGCCCATGGTCAGGCGCACGTCGCCGGCTGCCAGGTCCTGGTCGACCTTTTCGCCGAGCGCCAGCACCTCCTGCCATTGTTCCTCGGTATAGGGCTTGGTCACGCGCGGCGATTCGTAGATGCGCTGCACCGCCATGTGGTGCTCGAATTCGACTTCGGATTTGTCGACGCCGCCTTCGACCGGCGCGGCGCTCGATGGCTCGGGTGTGCAGGCCAGCGGGATGTGGCCTTCGCCCGCCATCAGGCCGGAGGTCGGGTCCAGGCCCACCCAGCCGGCGCCGGGCAGAAAGACTTCGCACCAGGCGTGCAGGTCGGTGAAGTCGGCTTCGGCGCCGCTGGGGCCGTCGATGGATTTGACGTCGGCCTTGAGCTGGATCAGGTAGCCCGAGACAAAACGCGCGGCCAGGCCCATGTGGCGCAGCAGTTGGACCAGCAGCCAGCCGGTGTCGCGGCAGGAGCCGCAGGCCAGGCGCAGGGTTTCTTCGGGCGTCTGCACGCCGGGCTCCATGCGGATCGAGTACTTGATGTCCGACTGCAAGCCCTGGTTCAGGCCCACCAGGAAGTCGATGGTGCGCTTGGGCGTGCGGTCGATTTTTTCGAGGTAGCGCTTGAGCAGCGGCGTCGCCGGCTGGGTGGCCAGGTAGGGGGCGAGTTCGCGGGCCTGCAGCGCGTTGTAGGTGAAGGGGAACTCCTCGGCGGCCGGTTCCAGGAAGAAATCAAAGGGGTTGAACACCGCCATCTCGACGACCAGGTCCACCGTGACCTTGAACTCGCGTGTCGGCTCGGGAAACACCAGGCGGGCCTGGTAGTTGGCAAACGGGTCTTGCTGCCAGTTGATGAAATGCCCGGCGGGCTCGACCTTGAGGGAATAAGACAGCACCTGCGTGCGGCTGTGCGGCGCTGGCCGCAGGCGGACCACCTGGGGGCCGAGTTTCACCAGCCGGTCGTATTTGTAGTGGGTGATGTGGCTCAGGGCAACGTGGATGGACAAGGCAACCTCGCTTAAAAAAATAACAGGGCGTGGCACACCGCCGGAAAAATAAACCCATCACAGGCCGCCACATCATGCAGCCTGGACATTAGGACGCGTAGACAGCTTACCCGGATTTGACGGTATTTCTGAAAGCAAGAGCTGCGCCATATGCGGAGTTTGCATGGCCTGCTGTCGGCTCTTTGCCTGGGCCTCCCGTTAAACAGGTTCTAAAAAAAGCAAAAAAAGAAGGGGAGGCAGCTTTGAAGCCAGCTGTATTCACGGTGCCACGGCCATACGCTGCGAGCCCGGGGCCTGTTTTGGCCGGTTTCATCTCTGGCGTGGCCCTGCAGTTGCAGCAGCCCACGCTGTGGTCGCAGACAGGCTATACCTTGTGCACCCTGCTGGCGGTCGCCGTGGCCGGGATTTTCTGGCGTTTCGGCCGGCGCGCGATAAAACCCCTGTGGGGCAGGGTGATGCTCGCGTTTGCGCTGGCGGCGCTGCTGGGATGGGGCTCGGCCGGCTGGCGGGCCTGCGCTTTCCAGTCCACGGCCCTGGAACCGGCCCTGGAAGGCCGCGACATCGAGGTCACCGGCAGCGTGCTGGCCATGCCGCAGCCCGGCGAGGATGGCTTGCGCTTTCGCCTCGGCATCGAGTCCGCCCGCCTGGACGGCCGCAAACTCACCCTGCCGCCACAAATCCTGCTGGGCTGGTATTCGGGCTTTGCCGGGCGCGAGCCTCGCCCCCTGGCCCAGGACTCGGACCCTTTCGAAGTGGCGCTGGCCCTGCAGCGCCAGCCGCAGGCCTTGCGGGCCGGCGAACGCTGGCGCATGACGGTGCGGCTCAAGGCACCGCACGGCAACAGCAACCCGCACGGCTTCGACTACGAGCTGTGGCTGTGGGAGCAGGGCATACAGGCCACCGGCTATGTGCGCGCCGGCACGCATGACGCGCCACCCGAAAAACTTTCCAGCAGCTGGCGGCACCCTGTGGAGCAAGCCCGGCAGGCGGTGCGCGAGCGGATTTTTGAACGTGTGGAGAACCGCCAGTGGGCCGGCATCATCGCCGCGCTGGTGGTCGGCGACCAGAATGCCATTGAGCGCGCTGACTGGGACGTCTTTCGCGCCACCGGTGTCGCGCATTTGATGAGTATTTCCGGCCTGCACATCACCATGTTCGCCTGGGCCGCCTCGCTGCTGGTGGGCGGTTTGTGGCGGCGCACCGCGCGCCTCACACCCAGCCTGTGCCTGGCACTGCCGGCCGCCGGCGCCGGCGCGCTGGGCGGGCTGTTGCTGGCGGCGCTTTATGCGCTGTTTTCAGGCTGGGGCGTGCCCGCGCAGCGAACCATCTGGATGCTGGCCACCGTGATCCTGCTGCGCCAGGGTGGCCGGCAATGGCCCTGGACGCAGACCTGGCTGCTGGCCATGGCCGTGGTGGTGGCCCTGGACCCCTGGGCGCTGATGCAGGCCGGCTTCTGGCTCTCTTTTGTGGCGGTCGGCGTGCTGTTTGCCACGGATGCGGGCGCCGGCCATGCGGGGGACGAAAGGATGAACCCTTCGGGCGCGCCGCAGACGGGATGGCGGCGGTTCGGCCCGCGCTGGCTGGCCGGCCTGGCCCGCGCCCTGCGCGAACAATGGGTGGTGACGCTCGCGCTCACGCCTTTGTCGCTGCTGCTGTTCAACCAGGTCTCGCTGGTAGGCCTGCTGGCCAATGCCGTGGCCATTCCGGCCGTGACCTTGCTGATCACGCCGCTGGCCCTGCTGGGCGTGCTGTGGGCGCCGGCCTGGGCTGCCACGGCGGGCTGCGTCAGCGTGCTGGCGCTGTTCCTGCAGTGGCTGGCGGCCTGGCCCATGGCCTCGATCAGTGTGGCCGCGGCGCCGCTGTGGTGCGCCACCGCGGGTGTGGCGGGGGGCGGTTTGCTGGCTACGCGCCTGCCCTGGCATTGGCGCGTGCTCGGCATCCCGCTGCTGCTGCCCGTGCTGCTGTGGCAGCCGGTGCGGGTCGTGCCCGGGCAGTTTGAGCTGCTGGCGGCCGACATAGGGCAGGGCAATGCGGTGCTGGTGCGCACCGCCAGGCACAGCCTGCTTTATGACGCCGGCCCGCGCTTTTCGCGCGAAAGCGATGCCGGCCACCGCGTGCTGGTGCCGCTGCTGCGCGCGCTCGGCGAACGGCTGGACATGCTCATGATCAGCCACCGCGACATCGACCACATAGGCGGGGCGGCTGCCGTGCTGGCGATGCAGCCGGGAGCCCGGTTCCTCAGTTCGATTGAAGACACCCACCCGTTGCAGGCCCTGCGCAAGGCTGAACGCTGTGTGGCCGGCCAGCAATGGGAATGGGATGGCGTGCGGTTCGAGGTATTGCACCCGGCCGCCGAGGCCTACGGCGCGGCCGCCAAGCCCAACGCCATGAGCTGTGTTCTGCGTATCTCCAACGGTAGCCGCACGGCCTTGCTGGTGGGCGATATCGAGGCGCCCCAGGAAGCCGCGCTCGTCGCCAGCGTCCCGGCCAGCCTCAAAGCCGATTTCCTGCTGGTGCCCCACCACGGGAGCAAGACCTCGTCGACTGTGGCCTTCCTCGATGCCGTGCAGCCGCAATGGGCCATGGCGCAGGCCGGCTACCGCAACCGCTTCGGCCACCCGGCCGAGGCCGTGGCGGCGCGCTACGAGGCGCGCAGCATACACCTTGTGAAGTCCGCCCCCTGCGGCGCGGCGCTGTGGGACAGCCAGCATCCGGATGCCCTGCGCTGCCAGCGGGAGGAGGGCAAACGCTACTGGCATCATGTGCCTGGGCGTTAAAAATTGGTTGGGGCCTGCGCCGCCTTGGCGCATAACTTGCTAAGCTACGTCAAAACAATGCCCTGAGCAAAAACTTGCTGGAGATCAAGCCAATGAGCCGACCGATGTTTGATGAAATGAATGCCACGGAATCCAGCGTCCGTGAACACTACCAGGGTTACCAGCGCTGGCTGGCCAAGCAGCCGGCCGACGTGATGCAGGCGCGCCGCGCCGAAGCCGAGATGATTTTCCGCCGCGTCGGCATCACTTTTGCCGTCTACGGCGCTAAAGATGAAGACGGCGCCGGCACCGAGCGCCTGATCCCCTTCGACCTGATCCCCCGCATCATTCCGGCGCACGAGTGGGCCAGCATGGAAAAAGGCCTGGTCCAGCGCGTCACGGCGCTCAACCGCTTCATCCACGACGTCTACCACGGCCAGGAAATCATCAAGGCCGGCGTCATCCCGTCCGAGCAGATCTTCCAGAACGCGCAGTTCCGTCCCGAGATGATGGGTGTCGACGTTCCCGGCAACATCTATTCGCACATCAGCGGCATCGACATCGTGCGCGCGCCCAATGCCCAGGGCGAGGGCGAGTACTACGTTCTCGAGGACAACCTGCGCGTGCCCAGCGGCGTGAGCTACATGCTCGAAGACCGCAAGATGATGATGCGGCTCTTCCCCGAGCTTTTCAGCCAGAACCGTGTCGCGCCCGTTGCCCATTACCCCGACCTGCTGCTCGAAACCCTGCGCGGCATGGCGCCGCCGGCCACGGCCGAGCCCACGGTGGTGGTGCTCACGCCCGGCATGTACAACTCGGCTTATTTCGAGCACGCCTTCCTCGCGCAGCAGATGGGCGTGGAACTGGTCGAGGGCCAGGACCTCTTCGTCAAGGACAACTTCGTCTACATGCGCACCACGCGCGGCCCCAAACGCGTCGACGTGATCTACCGCCGCGTCGACGACGACTTCCTCGACCCGCTGGCCTTCCGCCCCAACTCCACCCTGGGTTGCGCGGGCCTGCTCAACGTTTACCGCAGCGGCAATGTCTCGCTGTGCAATGCCATAGGCACGGGTGTGGCCGACGACAAGTCGATCTACCCTTACGTGCCCAAGATGATCGAGTTCTACCTCGGCGAAAAACCCATCCTCAAGAACGTGCCCACCTATATGTGCCGCAACAACGAGGATTTGCAGTACACGCTGGCCAACCTCAAGGACCTGGTCGTCAAGGAAGTGCACGGCGCCGGCGGCTACGGCATGCTGGTCGGCCCGGCCGCCACCAAGGCCGAGATCGAGGAATTCCGCGCCGCCTTGCTGGCCAACCCATCCGGCTACATCGCCCAGCCCACGCTCAGCCTTTCGACCTGCCCGACCTATGTCGAAAGCGGCATCGCGCCGCGCCACATCGACCTGCGGCCTTTTGTGCTGAGCGGCAAGGACGTGCAGATGGTGCCCGGCGGCCTCACGCGCGTGGCGCTGAAAGACGGCTCGCTGGTGGTCAATTCGTCGCAGGGCGGCGGTACCAAGGACACCTGGATTCTTGAGGGGCCGTCATCGCCCGTGGCGTTCCAATCGCAGTCGCAGACCCAAGGAGGGAAATAATCATGTTGTCTCGTACTGCCGATCACCTCTTCTGGATGTCGCGTTACACCGAGCGTGCGGAGAATACAGCCCGGATGCTCGACGTCAACTACCAGACCTCCTTGCTGCCGCAGTCCGCCGCCGTCGTGCAGGGCGGCTGGCAAAGCCTGCTGAGCATCAGCGAGCTCAAGCCTTCTTATGCCGCCAAGTACGGCGACAGCATCAACCCGCGCGAAGTCATGGACTTCATGGTGCGCGACGAACAGAACTCTTCGAGCATCGTCTCCTGCCTGCAGAACGCCCGTGAAAACGCCCGCGCCGTGCGTGGTACCTTGACCACCGAAGTCTGGGAAACCCAGAACCAGACCTACCTTGAAGTCATCCGCATGCTGCGCAACGGCGACTTCGAGCGCGACCCCGGCCAGTTTTTTGAATGGGTCAAGTTCCGCTCCCACCTGTCGCGCGGTGTCACGGCCGGCACCATGCTGCAGGACGAGGCCTTTCACTTCCTGCGCCTGGGCACCTTCCTGGAACGCGCCGACAACACGGCCCGCCTGGTCGACGTGAAGTTCCACGCGGTGCAGAACGACTTCCTGGGCACCGACGGCGAGAAGGACCAGGAATACGACTTCTACCACTGGAGCGCGATTTTGCGCAGCGTCTCCGGCTTTGAGGTCTACCGCAAGGTCTACCGCGACGTCATCAAGCCCGAGCGCGTGGCCGAGCTGCTGATTTTGCGGCCCGACATGCCGCGTTCGCTGCTGGCTTGCCTCAACGAGCTCATGAGCAACCTCGCCATGGTGACCAGCGACACGGCAAGCGAAACCCAGCGCCGCGCCGGCAAGCTGCGCGCCGACCTGCAGTACGCCCGCATCGACGAAATCCTGGCCACAGGTCTGCACGCTTTCCTGACCCAATTTTTGGACCGCGTCAACGAGATAGGCGCGCACATCAGCCGCGAATTTCTTGTGCCGGCCACACATTGAGCCCCCACGTTCGCTCGCTGCGCGTAGCTCTCGAGGCCTTGCAGGCCGCGGCTCGCGAGACGCTTCGCCCCTGTCGCCCGTCCAAGCCTGCGCAGGCAGGCTTGGAGCCGCGGGCTCCAGCCCCTAGTGGGCGCTACGCCTGCGGCCCGGCAAAGCCGGTTCCGCGGCCCCTGCTAGCCAAGACCTCTCTCTCGGCGAGGCTGCAGCGCGGCCGTAGTGCGTCCGATTCAGCGTTTGCGCGAGCATGAAACTTCACGTCCGGCACATCACCGACTACCGGTACACCGAGCCGCTGCGCTACGCGCTGCAAACCCTGTGGCTCACGCCGCAGTCCGGCCCGGCCCAGACGGTGGACTACTGGAGCCTGGGCGCGCCCGAAAAGCTGTTCACCCAGCGCGACGCCTTCGGCAACACCATCAGCTCCTACACCTTTGTCGGCAAGGACGCCGACAACGTGCGCTGGAGCCTGGTCAATGCGGCCGGTGACGTCGAAACCCTGGGTGTGGCTGAGTTCAATGATGCGGAGACCTTGCCGCACCCTTATTTCTTTCTGCGCGCCACCCATCTGGCCGAACCGCATTGGGAACTCGCCGAATTCGGCCGGCGCTTTATTCCACAAAGCCTGGACGGCAGGGCCGACCTGCAGGCCTTGCTGGCCCTGAGCAAAGGCGTGGCCGACGCGGTGAGCTACCGCAAGAACAGCACCAGCGTGACCACCACCGCGCTTGAAGCCTTCAAGTCGGGGGCGGGCGTCTGCCAGGACCAGGCCCACGTGATGGTCGCCATCTGCCGCAGCCTGGGCTACCCTGCACGTTATGTCAGCGGTTATTTCTACGCCGCCAACGAACCCGACCTGGCCAGCCACGCCTGGTGCGACGTCTGCCTCGACGTCGCCACCCGCCGCTGGGTGAGCATAGACGTGACCCACAGCTGCCAGATCGACCAGCGCCACGTGCGCCTGGCCATGGGCACCGACTACAACGCCTGCCCGCCCATCAAGGGTGTGCGCCAGGGCGGCGGCGAAGAGTCCATGACAGTGGAGATCACGATTCAACCGGTTGTGGGAAACTAACAGCTTCCCGATTCCACCAACCATCTAGAGCTTGAGGTCGCCTTCCTGCCTCGCGATGCGCGTAAAACTCCATGAAGACAGACAAAACGGTTTGCCCGGTCTGCAGTGCCGATTGCACGCTGCTTGATCCCGTTGATTTCAACACCTCATGCCACCCCAATAAGCTGGGGCTTTCCGGCGTGCCTGTGACCTACGCAATTTGCCAGAACTGTGCTTTTTGTTTCGCGCCGGAGATCTGCACCTGGAGCCTGCAGGAGTTCGAGGAAAAAATCTACAACGATCATTACGTTGCTGTCGACCCCGGTTACATAGAAACCCGGCCAAAAGCCAACGCAACCATGCTTCGCGCCGGATTCGGCAATCTGCATCCCGCCCTCAGGCATCTCGACTATGGCGGCGGCAATGGCACGCTGTCCAGGCTGTTGCGCGAAATCGATTGGCCATCCACTTCATATGACCCCTTTGTGGACAGAGACCTCAGGGTTGAGACGCTGGGCAAGTTCGACCTTATTACCGCCTTTGAGGTGTTTGAGCATGTTCCGGACGTCTGGGCGTTGATGGCCAACCTCAAGAAGCTGATGTCACCGGATAGCGTGCTCCTGTTCTCGACCTTGACGTCTGACGGGCATATCCAGGCCGGCCAGCCACTCAGCTGGTGGTATGCCGCGCCACGCAATGGGCACATCAGCCTTTTTTCATCGCGCAGCCTGGCGCTCCTGGCGCAGAGCCATGGGCTTCACTTTGGCAGTTTTTCGGAAGGATTCCATGCCTTCTATCAAGATATACCGTCTTGGGCCGCCCAGCCTCTCACCGAGCTTCTGTGATGTGGTGTGATGCAATCACGCTCCTCTTTGGAGAGCTGATGCGCGCGTCGCCATTCGGTTGACGTCCGGGTCAAGCCTGGCCCGTCCCCTGGAGCCGACCATGCAAGATGCGCTTCGTCAATTCCCATCCGTTGTGCTTGCCTTGCAACAATGCAGTACGCTTTCGCCATGACCGACATCAAGCCCGCAATCTTCCCCGACGACCTTGCGCATGTCGTCGCCATCCTTCGTGAGTATGTCGCCAGTCCCAGCGTGAGCCTGGCCTTCCAGAATTACGAGGCGGAATTCGCTGCCTTGCCCGGAAAGTACGCGGCACCTGAAGGCCGTCTGCTTCTCGCGTGGAAAGGATCGGCTGTCGTCGGGTGTGCCGCGCTTCGCCGCGTTGACGCTAGCACCTGTGAAATGAAGCGCGTCTACGTGCGGCCGGATGCGAGAGGCGAAAACCTTGGCCGGCGGCTCATCGAACGCATCCTCGATGAAGCGCGGGCCGCGGGCTACTCCCGCATCTGCCTCGATGTCCTGCCTGAGTTCGCTGCAGCACAGCGCATCTACGAATCCCTGGGTTTTCAAGCTTCGGCGCCCGTCACCTTCAATCCCGTTCCCGGCACCAAATACCTGGCCCTCGAACTCTCCCCGTCACGGCTTGCGGATGCTGCCTGAGCCTTTCGTCGAATGGTGCCGGGTGTGGTCCAGCATTTGGATAGACACTGACGTGCAACACAATGCGGCTTTTCGCCATATGCAAATTCCAAACAGTGCCAGCCTTTGACCGCAATGCGTTACCCCGAATCAAAACCCCCATGGACCGGCAGCTGCCTTTGCGGGAAGGTGCATTACAAGCTGACCGCGCATCCGCTGACGTTCTACGCGTGTCATTGCACAGACTGCCAGCGGCGCTCCGGCAGCAGCATGCGGCTGGCCATGTGGGTTGACCGTTCGGCGCTGGAGGTCACGCAGGGAAGCCCGCAGCTCCTGACATTTGATATGGGAAATGGGCGCCAACGCAGGGCGAGGGTGTGCGTTGATTGCGATACCCGGTTGTGGGCGGAACCGGCCGACAAGCCAACCATGGCGGCGCTGCTGCCTGGAACATTGCATAACGCGCGGGAGTTTGAGCCTGTTGCGCACCTCTGGACAAAAAGCGCGCTTTCCTGGATGGTGATTCCACCGGGCGTAGCCGCGTACGAAACCCACCCTGATCGCCCGGGGGAACTCGCCAGGCTGTGGCAGGAGGCGATGCAACAGCGGGGCTCCGGCGATGAAAACTAAGCACTGGTCGAGTCTGCAATTGCGGCAGGTTGAATTTCATCGTTGCGCCTGATTGGACTTTTATGCAGCTAGGACCCTGGATGCCCATCGCCCTCGCCGAAGCCGGGATCCGTACATTTCCCGTGGGGCAGAGCAATCCCAGGGTCACCGAATACCACGCGCTGACCAATATCCGCGGTTATGACGACAAGGCTTCCTGGTGTTCGTCGTTCGTCAACTGGTCGCTGGCCCAGGCTGGTATTCCCGGCACCGGGTCGGCGCTGGCGCGCTCATGGCTGGAGTGGGGTGAACCGCTGGCCGCACCCGTGCCCGGCTGCATCGCCGTGCTGTCGCGTGAAGACCCCGGCGGCTGGAAAGGCCATGTCGGTTTCTTTCTTCGCGCGGATGCGGAGTATGTGTATTTGTGGGGCGGCAACCAGCTCGACGAGGTGCGTGAGCATTTTTATCCTTTAGCGGCGGTGCTGGGCTATCGCTGGCCTTCGCAAAAAAAGACGGCTTGAGCTCTTCGCCCGGGCTGTCATGACTGCGGCCTGCGCCGGACCCAGGTCCGGATGGCCCTATACGGGAAACCACCAGTCCCCAATGGCAGCTGATTGACAGCTACGCGCACTAAGGTTGGGGAACACCACTGATAACAAGGATCCCCCATGAAACGCCGCCACCTCCTGCAAGCCACTTCGGTCGCCATCGCTCTGCCCTCGCTGGCCTGGGCCCAGGACAAATACCCCAGCAAGCCCATCACGCTGATCTGTCCCTACTCGGCCGGCGGCAATGCCGACCAGCGCTCGCGCCAGATCGGCCGCTTTCTCTCCACGGCGCTGAACCAGCCGGTGCTCGTGGACAACAAGCCAGGCGCAGGCGGCAACATCGGTACCGAGGCCGTTGCCCATGCGAAACCGGACGGCTACGTCATCGGCATGGGCAACTTCGCCCCTCTGGCGGTCAATCCCACCATGTTCAAGAAAATGAACTTTGACCCGGCCAAAGAGCTGGTGCCGGTCTGCCTGATCGAAAAGGGTCCGCTGGTGCTGATGGTGCCCGCCAGTTCCCAGTTCAAGAGCGTGAAAGACATCATCGCCGCCGCCAAGGCCAACCCCGGCAAGCTGTCGTTTGCCTCCGGCGGCCTGGGCGGCTCGCACCATCTGTCGGGCGAGATGTTCAAGTCGCTGGCCGGCCTGTCCATCACCCACATTCCCTACAAGGGCGGAGCGCCCGCCACGACGGACCTGATGGGCGGACAGGTGGACATGATGTTCGAGCAGATGTATTCGGCCGCTCCCTCGATCCGCGCCGGCAAGCTGCGCGCGCTGGCCATCACCAGCAAGACGCGTTCGCCGCTGTTTCCCGATGTGCCCACCATGGTCGAGGCCGGCGTGCCGGGCTTCGAGGTACAGAACTGGCAAGGCCTGGTGGCACCGGCCGGCACACCCGCGGCCCTCATCAAGTTGCTCAATGAAACCGTCAACAAGGCGCTGGCCGACCCGACCATCAAAGAACAGATGCTGGGCCAGGGCAACGAACTCGGCGGCGGTACACCCGAGCAGTTCGCCGCCCTGATCAAATCGGAAGCGGATCGCTGGGGAAAACTGGTCAAGAGCGCAAACATCAGGCCCGAGTAGCGCGGCCTGTTTAACGAAGGTGAACTTGCCTCAACCGTCCATCCAGGTCGAACCAGGGTGAGGTAAAAATTCCTTAGTTCAATTGATCGACGTTGGGCCAAAAGACGGGTCGGATTTCCCGTGTCCGCGCGTCGTAGTAAGACAGATGCGGTGCCGGCGGTGCGTCGCGTCCGTCCGCAATCCAATAAGCGCTTCTTCGAACCGGCTGTGAGCTAAAAAGCGTTTGATTAACGAAAATGGCATTTTTGTCTTTTGATACGCTGACGCCGTTGGGGCTTTTTAGATTGCCGATGTAACCGCTTGGAAGTCGTGTATTTAAAATTTCGTCGGTGACAAGAAGGGTTTTTTTATCGACAAGACGTACGCGCTCCCCGTTGGTGATCCAGTGTGTGCCTTGCCAATCTTCCATCAACCATCGGAATGTCGTGTTGTGGGAAAGAGGGTTGAGGCCTTTGAAATCAACAACATTCTGAGGGTTGACCTGGACACACTGGATCATGTGTTGCAGTCCAAGCGCGGGTGGAAAGTTAAATCCATATCCGCAGAATGCAAACGTCTTCCCATCTGGTGCATAAAAAGGCCCTGTAGTCTCAAGACCCCACGATATATGTGTGGCAAAACGATCAAACTTCGGCGTTTCTGATTGCGCCTTGAAGTCGTATTCGTAGACATCGCGTAGCCCACCGGTTTTTCCGCTGGCCAAGGTGACCTTGGCGACAGTTCGCCAATACAAGATAGCCTGATCGTCGGGTCGCCAGGCGGGCCTGGTTGCGCTGTAGACGGCTGCAATCTGTTGTCCCTGACTCAAGTCGGTCGTGGATTCGCTCATGGCGGGCTGGCCGTTGTAGAAGGCGCAGTCCAGCTTTTCCAATGGATGTGGGACCGATGGTACGGTGCCCGAAGCCCTTGGCGGCGCGGGCTGCGATTTGACGGGGCAGTCGGCAAGCACATAAGCCAGCTTTTTGCCATTCCAGGACACGCTGGGCCAGATGTAGCTTTTGCCGGGGTCCTGTCCTGCAATGAGGCTCCAATGGCCGGTGGTCGGCGTGCCGTCTTCCAGGGGCTGCGCTTGCCCATCCGGCTCCCAACGCACCAGGCGGCAGTACAGCGGGTTGTGGTAGCTGCAAAGATTGACTATGACCCAGCTGTCATCGGGTGCGAAGCGGGCATAGATGGGAAACCAGCGTACGGCTGGTTGGGTCTGCGGCGCGGGCGCCGTCTGCGCCATCGCTGCCGCAGTCATCAGCAGTCCAAGCGCCCATGTTGTCAGTTGCTTCATGTCTGCCTTTCAGGCTTCAAAGGGAAACAGCCGCCAATCCCGCGACAGAATTTAAATGGCAATTACGGTGTGCTTGATTTGACCCGCGCCGCCACTTCCCGCCCCAGCTCAATCACAGCCATCGCGTAGTAGCTGCTCCAGTTGTAGCGCGTGATGGCGTAGAAGTTTTCGGTGCCGGCCACGTATTGCGGGGCGTCCTGGCCGTTGAGCAGTTCGATCAGCGCGAGCGGGCCGGGGTGTTGCAGAGCAGGGCCTTCGAGCACCGCGCCTTTGGCGCTGAAGCTGGCGACGCTGAAGGTCGGCAGGATGTCAGGCGCCATCAGCGCGTCCATGTCGAGGCGGCTTTTGTCGAAGCTGACCGGGTAATGCGTGGGCATGCCCGGCTGCCAGTTGAAGGCCTTGAAGTAGCTTGCGACGGAGCCGATCACGTCGGCGGGGCTGTTCCAGAGGTCGATGTTGTCGTCGCCGTCGAAATCGACGGCGTACTTGACCCAGCTCGAGGGCATGAACTGCGGCATGCCCATGGCGCCGGCAAAGCTGCCGCGCGCGTCAAAGGGGCTGGCTTCGCGCCGGCTCTGCAGTGTCAGGAACTGTTCGATCTCGCCCTTGAAGAACTCGCTGCGCTCCCTGGCGCGCGGATGATTGGCGGGGAAGTCGAAAGCCAGCGTGGTGAGTGCGTCCATCACGCGGAAGCTGCCTGTGTCACGGCCGTAAATGGTTTCCACGCCGATGATGCCGACGATGATCTCGGCGGGCACGCCGTATTCCTTTTCGGCGCGCTCCAGGGTCTGCTGGTTTTCCAGCCAGAAGCGGCGGCCGGCTTCAATGCGCACCGGGTCTATGAAACGGCTGCGGTAAACGCGCCAGTTCTTGACGAAAGCCTTGGTGGGCGGCTGCATCAGGCGCACGACGGTGGCGTTGTAGCGCGACTGGCCGATGGCGTCGCGCACCCAGTCGGGGTCCAGGTCGCGGCGCGCGGCCATGTCGTCGGCGAACTGCATGGCCTCGGGCCGCGTCGAATACAAGGGCCCCTGGGTTTGCGCGGCGTTGCCCGAGACTTTTTTCCGGGCGGGCTGGGTGTCTCCGGCCCAGGCGGAGCAGGCCAGGGCCGCCGTCAGCAAAAGGGCAAGTCCGGAGCGGTGAAGGGGCATGGCGCGGCGATCAGGTAGAGGGGTAAAGCAAGCCCGATTTTAAGCAGGCCAGCTCAGCCGGCTGAACTCTTCCCTGAGCGCATGCAGCTGCGGCGCCGTTTTGCCCGCGGCGTAACGTTGCTGCTCCAGGCGCAGCAGCCAGTCGGCCAGGGCCTGGGCGGTGCTGCCCGGCTGCTGGCCGTAGCGGGCCAGCACCTCCTGTGCGAGCTGGCGCGGCGAGCTGGCCGGCGTGCTCGGAATGCCGGCCTTGTCCAGCCGCTTGCGCGCGCGGGCCAGCAGGCGCACCCAGGGGTCGTGCTGGGCGCGGTCCCACAAGGTCCAACCGGCGCCCAGCAGCGCGGCTGCCACGATGATGGCGATCAGGACATAGCTCAAGTCTTCCCAGCTGGGCGACTCAAAGCCCAGGTTTTTCAGCAGGTCGAGCTGCCGGCCCTCGGTGTAGTTGAGCACCCACTGGTTCCAGTTGTTGTTGGCCGCTTCCCAGAACAGGCGTAACTGGGTCGTGAACGTCGGGCTGAAGGAACCCAGGGCCCGCGCGACCGCGCCTTGCGGCACCACCAGCCGCTCGAACTCACCGATCCGCGCGGGCGCGACCACCGAGGTCGGGTCCACGCGCATCCAGCCGCGGCCCGACTGCCAGACCTCGGCCCAGGCGTGGGCACTGCTTTGGCGCACCACCCAGAAACCGTCGACGCTGTTGAGCTCCCCGCCCTGGTAGCCGGTGACGATGCGTGCCGGGACGTCCATGGCGCGCATCAGGATGACGAAGGCCGAGGCGATGTGTTCGCAAAAGCCCTGCTTGCGGTCGAACCAGAATTCGTCGGCCGTGTGCTGGCCGTAAACACCGGGCTCCAGCGTGTAGGTGTAGCCGCCCGTGCGCAGGCGTTCCAGCACCACCTCCACCAGCCGGGCGGTGTCCGCGCCTCGCAGGCGCGGGTCGCCGCGTATTTCGCGGGCCAGCGCCAGGGTGCGGGGATTGAATCCGGATGGCAGGTCCCTGAACTCCTGCAGGCCCGGCACGGATTGCAGCGGGCCGTGCTGGAAGGCGGGGTAGCTCTGGGCCTTGTAGCGTATGAGGTCGGTGAAGGGACGGTTGGCCAGCCATTGAAGGTCGGGCTGCATGGCGCTTTGGTAGCCGGCCGGCAGCGCGGGGCTTTGCACCGCCGCTTCCATCACGAACAGCCAGGGGCGGTTGGTGGGCTCCAGCGTGACTTCGTAGTTGAGCGGTTCGCCCGAGACCGCCAGGTCGGCCGTCACGCCGTAGCGCACCGCCGTGTTCAGGCGCGCGGGCCGCCACTCGATGCCGTCGAAACTGGACAGCACCGGGCCGCGAAAATACATGTCCTGCTTGCGCGGCGGCGCGCCCTCGAACTTGATGCGCAGGGCCACGCTTTCATCGAGCGCCAGTTTTGCGATGGTGCCCACCTGCATGCTGGAGCTCAGGCCGCTGCGCCCCGTCATGGCGTCGCCGGGCACGCCCCACAAGGGCGCCAGCCGCGGGAACAGCATGAACAGCACCAGCATGATGGGCGTGCCCAGCAGTGCCATCCAGCCGGCGGTTTTTGCGGCTTGGGCCAGCGGCGGCCTGCCGACCGGCATGTGTGCGTTGACCAGCATGGTCAGCAGGCCCAGCAGGCCCACCAGCATGCTGAAGGCCGTCAGCAGGGACTGCGAGTAGAAGAAATTGCTCAGCATGCAAAAGAAGCCGAGGAAAAACACCACAAAGGCATCGCGCCGCGCGCGCAGTTCCAGTGTCTTGAGCGTCAACAGCACCACCAGCATGGTCACGCCCGCGTCGCGGCCCAGCAGCGAGCGATGCGTGATCCATGTCGCGATGATGGTGAGAGCCAGCAGCATCAGCAGCCAGTACTTGCCCGGCAGCGGCCGCGCCAGCACGGCCAGCCGGCCGCGCCAGAGCAGCACGGCGGCTGCCAGGGCGCTGCACCAGAGGGGTAGTTCGTTGACCTGCGGTAGCAGGATCCAGGCTATGACGGCCAGGAGGAACAGGGTGTCGCGGGCGTCGCGAGGGAGGGATTTTAGGCGGCTCAGCATGGGAGTTCTGTTTTCTCTGCTGAGGGCTGCTGGCCGGGGGTAGCCCGGCGGCTACTCACTTTTCTTTTGCTTCGCCAAAAGAAAAGTAAGCAAAAGAAAAGGCGACCCTGGTTGCTGCGTCCCTGCGCTTCGCTACGGGCAACCTGCGGTGCTCGGTCCAGACGGGGTCTCGCTAA
>NZ_JBFUCN010000026.1:0-60596 GCF_056405195.1 Polaromonas sp. P1_H6 | reverse complement strand
CATGCCCATTACCGTGCCTCGCTCTTCGGCACTCAATTGTCGATATGTTCTTGTCATGCAACTCCTCTTGGATTGGAAGTGTTGCACTTGGTCCTTGAATCCGCCGTGACTTTCTTTTGGCGAAGCAAAAGAAAGTTACTTGCTGCCGGGCAACCCCCGGCCAGCAGAACTCAGAAGAGCGCACACCGCCGGAGCAACTACAAACTATCCCGGACCCCCGCAGTAATCTCCAACGACCTACGCGCAATAGCCGGATCAAAAATATGCGTAGTCACCATCAACTCGTCCGCCCGAGTCTCGGCGATAAAAGACCGCAATCCTTCCCGAACAGTCGCGGGCGCCCCCGCCACCGCATAACGCAGCATGCGTTGCGCGCCGGCCTTCTCGGCGGGTGACCAGTACGACTCGATGTCGTCAATCGGCGGCGGCATGGGTCCGGGAGTCCCGCGCAGCAGGTTGGTCATGGCTTGCTGGACGGAGGTGAGCTGGTAGCGCGCCGCTTCGTCGGTGTCGGCGGCCACCACGTTGGCTGCCACCATGGCATACGGTTTGTCCAGCTGCGCCGAGGGTTCGAAGCGGTCGCGATAAAGCTCCAGGGCCTGCATCAGCATGTCGGGCGCGAAATGCGAGGCGAAGGCAAAGGGCAGGCCCAGTGCGGCGGCCAGTTGGGCGCCGAAGAGGCTGGAGCCCAAAATCCACAACGGTACCTTCAGACCCGCGCCGGGCACGGCGCGGATTCTCTGGCCGGGTGCTATGTCTTCAAAGTAATAGCGCAGCTCCTGCACGTCCTGCGGGAAGGTGTCGGCATTGTTCTGGTGGTCGCGCCGCAGCGCGCGGGCGGTCAGCTGGTCGGTGCCGGGTGCGCGGCCCAGGCCCAGGTCTATGCGGCCGGGGTAGAGCGAGGCCAGCGTGCCGAACTGCTCGGCGATCACCAGCGGCGAGTGGTTGGGCAGCATCACGCCGCCGGATCCCACGCGGATCGTGTTCGTGCCTCCTGCCACATGGCCGATGACGACCGCGGTGGCGGCGCTCGCGATGCCGGGGTTGTTGTGGTGCTCGGCCAGCCAGAAGCGCTTGAAGCCCAACTGTTCGGCATGCCGGGCCAGGGCCAGGGTGTTGCGAAAGGCGTCGGCGGCGGTGGCGCCCGTGACGATGGGGGACAAATCAAGGACTGAGAAGGGGATCATGGGCATGTGATGAGAGGGGAGCGCCTCATGAAGAAAGCGCGCCGGGCCAGTTTAGGAGCTTCACGATGGCCGCGCGGAGGGCAGGGTATAAGAACCTGTTTACGGTCTAAACGAGGCCGCGCAAGCCCCTTCTCGGGATGGGATGCAAGGCGCGGTGCGACGCCCATAGCACAGCTATGGGTTAGCATCGCAACGCCGCAGACCGCCCGAGAAGGGGCTTGCCCTTCGGGTTGGGGTGAAATCGGGCGATTGAGCCACCCAGGCCCTTGCATGGGCATGAGCCCATGCGGCGGTCCCGGTCGGCCCACTCATCCCGATTGCACCCCAACGCGGCCCCGTTTAGACCGTAAATAGGTTCTATCCCCCATGACAGATTCACCGAACATTGAGTTGCCTGCCGAGGCGCTCGCGATGCTGCGCACGGCCAGCCGCGTTGAAACGCCTTGCGGCGAGGGCGCCATGGTCTGGCACAACTGGGGCCAGGCCACGCGCCGGCCGGGCCTCGCGCCGCTGGTGCTGCTGCACGGCGGCAGCGGCAGCTGGATGCACTGGCTGCGCAACATCCCCGCGCTGGCCGCGTCGGGCCGCTGGGTGCTGGTGCCCGACCTTCCCGGTTTCGGCGATTCGGCCGCGCCCTTGCGGGGCACCGATGCCGATGTGCTGCCCGAGCCGGTCGAGCAGGGGCTGGCCCTGCTGGCGGGCGAGGCGGCCTGCGACCTCGTGGGCTTTTCTTTTGGCGGTATGGTCGCCGGCTTCCTGGCGGAGCGCTTTCCCGCCCGGGCGGCGCGTGTGGTGCTGGTGGGCGCGCCCGGCCTGGGTGTGGCCCCCGAAAAAGCCGTACGCCTGCGCGCCTGGCGGCATCTCACCGATGCGGCCCAGCGCGATGAGATCCATCGCCACAACCTTGCGGCGCTGATGCTGTACCGCGAGGACGCGATCGACGAACTGGCCCTGCGCCTGCACATCGCCAACGTGCTGCGCGACCGCATGAAGGGCCGCAACCTGGCACGCACCGGTGCGCTGGCGCAGTCACTGGCGCGGCTGCGTTGCCCGGTGTGGGCGATCTACGGGGAGGAAGACGCGCTGTACCGCGGCAAGCTTGATGCGCTGCGGGCGGCCCTGGCGCAAGCCGCGGATTTCAGGGGCCTGGCCCTGGTCGAAGGTGCCGGCCACTGGCTGCAGTTCGAGCGCGCGGAGGCCTTTGACAAAGCCCTCCTCACGGCGCTCGAAGCGGCTCTCTAGCTTTTACTTCTCGATCGCGAGCAGTTCGATGTCGAAAGTCAGCGTGGCATTGGGCGGCACCACGCCGCCGACGCCGCGGTCGCCATAGGCCGTGGCGGGCGGGCAGGTCAGTGTGGCCTTGCCGCCGACCTTGATCTTCTGCACGCCTTCGGTCCAGCAAGGCACGACGCGGTTCAGCGGAAAGGTGGCGGGCGCGCCGCGCTTGTAGGAGCTGTCGAATTCTTTGCCGTCAGCCAGCGTGCCGCGGTAGTGCACCTTGACGGTGTCGGTCGCCAGGGGCTGCGGGCCGGTACCGTCGGTGCTGTGCACGATCTTCACGCCGCTGGGCAGGGTCTCGGCCGGGGCGGCCGCAAGGGCGGTGGTGGACAGGGCAAGAGAGGCCAGGGCAATCAGCGCGGCGGTCAATGTCTTCATGGAGGTCATGCTTTCATGGCTAGGGGTAATCGAAAAGGCTGGCCTGGATTATCGTCCCGGCTTTCGCCCTGCCTGCGTGGCGACGGCAGACCCCCAAACTGGTAAGGTCGATGCAACAAGTATTAAATTGGCCTTACCATTTCGAGCCATAAGCCAATAGCCAAACCCGCCGTCGCATAAACTGCACTTCATGCGGAGGACTCATGCTGGACCAACTTAAACAGGTCGACAACCGTCGGCTTTACCAACAAATAGCCGAGCAGATCCGCGCCTTCATTGACAAGGGCAACTACACCGCGGGCGCGCGGCTGCCGCCGGAGCGCGATCTGGCCCAGCAGCTGGGCGTCTCACGCCCCTCGGTGCGCGAGGCGCTGATCGCGCTGGAAATCGAGGGCAGCGTGGAAGTGCGCATGGGCGCCGGCGTGTATGTCTGCAGCGCGGCCCAGCGCAAGCCGCAGACGCTGGCCACCATGGGCGAAAGCCCGATCGAGCTGATGCAGGCGCGCGCCGCCATCGAGGGCACCATTGTGCTGCAGGCCTGCGCCAGAGCCACGCCCGAAGCGCTGTTAGCGCTGCGCCAGATCCTGGACAACATGCTGTCCGCCATGGCGCAAAACCGCTCGCCCCTGGCCTTTGACCGGCAGTTTCATCAAACGATCGCAGCCATGACAGGCAACTCCGTGCTGGAGCGGCTGGTGGGCGAGCTGTTTGACGAGCGCCACAGCCCGATTGCCGCGCGCCTGAGCGCGCATTCCGAATCCGGCCAAAGCTGGGCCATTGCACTGCAGGAGCACGAAGCCATCTTGCGCGCTCTGGAAAACCGGGACGTACTGGCCGCACAGGGCGCCATGCGCACGCACCTGCAAGCCTCCGAACAGCGCTGGCTCGAGAACAACCGCCGCGAATGGTCATGAGCTAAGCTCCGCGCCGTAGTCTTTACCTGTGGTCAGGCCTGTGCAATTGCGCAGGCATTTTTTTCGTCTTTTCACGCCGGTTTTGAGCCCAGGACGTGGGTAAACACCAATACACATGCATTTCTTGGTAAGGCCAAATACGCCAGATTGTGTCAGGTGGCCTTACCAATTTGCAAGACAGCAAATTCATCCCTCCCGGCCCCCTGACCCGCCAAGAGGAGTTCGCATTGCTGTCATCCGTGTCCGATCCCGTCCGCCCCGACGCGCCCAGCCCCGCCGGGGCGGGCGTACTGTTGCGCCTGGAAGGGATCACCAAACGCTTCCCGGGGGTGCTGGCACTGGACGGTGTGAGTTTTGAGGTGCGAAGCGGCGAGGTACACGCGGTGTGCGGCGAAAACGGCGCCGGCAAATCGACGTTGATGAAGGTGATCAGCGGCCAGTACCAGCCCGATGCGGGAACCCTGCACTACCACGGCGAGGTCTGTCAGTTCCAATCCACCGCCGAATCCGAGGCTGCCGGCATTGCCATCATTCACCAGGAACTGAACCTGGCTCCGCACCTCACGGTGGCCGAAAACATTTACCTGGCCCGCGAGCCGCGCAAAGGCTGGCTGATTGACCGGGCGGCGCTGCGCCGCCAGGCACGGCAATGCCTGGACCGGTTGGGGCTGGACATTGCCACGGACGCTCTGGTCAAAACCCTGTCGGTAGCCCAGCGGCAGATGGTGGAAATTGCCAAGGCGCTGTCGCTCAACGCCCAGGTGCTCATCATGGACGAACCCACCTCGTCCCTCACGGAGTCGGAGACCGAGAGGCTGTTTGCCATCATCCACGAGCTCAAGCGTACGGGGGTGGGTATCGTCTACATCTCGCACCGCCTCGACGAACTGGCGCTCATCGTGGACCGGGTCACTGTCTTGCGTGACGGACGCTACGTGTCCACCGAACACCTGGCCGACACCAGTGTGGAAGAGATCGTGGCCAGGATGGTGGGGCGCTCGCTGGACGATGTATTCCCCAAGAGAACATCCGTGCCCACTACCGACGTGTTGTTGCGCGTGCAGGGCCTGACACGCCAGGGGGTGTTTCACGACGTGAACTTTGAGCTGCGCCGCGGCGAAATCCTGGGCTTTGCGGGGCTCATGGGGGCCGGCCGCACCGAAGTGGCTCGCGCCATTTTTGGTGCCGACCCCATCGACGCCGGCGAGGTGTTTCTGGCCGGGCAGCGTCTCACCATTCACTCGCCGCGGGATGCCGTGCGCCAGGGGCTGGCCTACCTGTCGGAGGACCGCAAGCACGACGGGCTGGCATTGAAGATGACTGTGGCACAGAACATCACACTGGCCAACATGGAAGCCGTGTCCAACCGTGCGGGCATGATCCAGTTTGCCAAAGAGCAGGATGCCGCACGCCGCTACATCGGCGCACTCGACATCCGCACGCCCAGCAGCAACCAGGTCGTGCGCCTGCTCTCGGGCGGCAACCAGCAGAAGCTCGTGATCAGCAAATGGCTGTTCCGTGAATCACGCGTGTTGTTCTTTGACGAGCCCACGCGCGGCATCGATGTGGGCGCCAAGTACGCGATCTACCAGTTGCTGGACCAGCTCGCGGGCCAGGGCATCGGCGTCGTGATGATCAGCTCCGAGCTGCCCGAAATCATGGGGATGACGGACCGTGTCGCGGTCTTCCATGAAGGCCGCCTGGTCACCATCCGCCCCACCCGCGAGACCCACCAGGAGGAGGTCATGCACTACGCCTCCGGCCGCAGTGTGCCGCCTCTGCCAGCCGACCAGCTGGCCAGCTGAGCCCTCCAAGACCCTTTCCCCGGACCACACCAATGACCGAACAACAACAAGACCTGTTTCAAAAATTTGCCGCGCTGGCCAGCCTGCTGGGACTCATCGCCATCTTCTCGTTCACCAGCAACGCCTTCTTCAGCGTGGGCAATGGCATGACCGTGGCGCTCCAGGTGACGTCCATTGCCTACCTCGGCATCGCGGCGACCTGCGTGATCATCACCGGCGGTATCGACCTCTCGGTAGGCGCCATCCTGGCACTGTCCGGCGTCGTGGCGGCCATGCTGGTCAAGGCGGGCGCGCCCGTGCCTGTGGGCATGTTTGCCGGCCTGCTGGTCGGGGGCCTGTGCGGGCTGATCAACGGCCTGTGCGTGACGGTGCTCAAACTGCCGCCCTTTATTGCCACCTTGGGAATGATGCTGGTGGCACGCGGCGTGGCCTTGCAGCTGACCGATGCCCGCGCCATCAGCGGCCTGGGCGACAGCTTCGCGGAGCTGGGCAACGGAGCTTTGTTCCGCATCGTCAATATCGGTGCGGACGGCTTCCCCGATGTGGTGTTCGTCGGCATTCCTTACCCCGTGGTGCTCATGATCGTGCTGGCGCTGGCTGTCTCCATCCTGCTGAACCGTGCCACGTTGGGGCGCCATCTGTACGCCATCGGCTCCAACCTCGAAGCCGCCCGGCTTTCGGGCGTGAACGTCAAGGGCGTGACGCTGTTTGCCTATGTGCTGTCCGGTCTGCTGGCCGGGCTGACCGGCTGCGTGCTGATGTCACGCCTGGTCACGGCCCAGCCCAGTGAGGGCCTGATGTACGAACTTGATGCCATTGCCGCCGCGGTGATAGGCGGCACCTCGCTCACGGGCGGTGTGGGCACGGTGTCGGGCACCGTCATCGGCGCCTTCGTGATCGGCATCCTGCGCAACGGTTTGAACATGAGCGGCGTGTCCGCTTTCACCCAGCAAATTCTGATTGGCGTTGTCATCCTACTGGCCGTATGGATCGACCAGATGCGCCATCGCAAGTGATCCCTACCGGCAGGGCTTACCGGGACTTCGAGAGACAACCTCCACAACCATTACCCATGAGGAAAGAAATGAAAAAATTTATCCACACACTGATCGCAGCCGCCCTGGTGGCTGCGTCGTCGATGGCCCTGGCCGCCGACAAGGAAATTGCCGTCATCGTGAAGACCGCCAACTCGGACTTCTGGCAAAACGTGAAGAAGGGCTCCAACGCTGCCGTGGGAAATCTCAAGGGCTACACCGCCACCTTCCAGGGCGCGGCATCCGACACCGACCTGGCCGGGCAGGTAGCCCTGGTGGAAAACGCCGTGAACCGCAAGGTCGCCGGCATCGTGCTGGCCCCTTCGGATCCGGATGCCCTGATCCCCGCCATCAAAAAAGCCTGGGAAGCCAAGATTCCTGTGGTGCTGATTGACTCCGCCGCATCGGATGCCGGCAAGGCTTACTACCAATCCTTCCTGGCCACAGACAACAAGACTGCCGGAGAAATGTCCGCCAAGACGCTGATCGACAAGATCGGTACCACCGGCAAGATTGCCATCATGTCCTACACTGCGGGCTCGGGTTCCGAAATCGGCCGCGTGGGAGGTTTCACCGACTACATCAAGAAGCACTCC
This sequence comes from Polaromonas sp. P1_H6, assembly GCF_056405195.1. Lineage (NCBI taxonomy): Bacteria > Pseudomonadati > Pseudomonadota > Betaproteobacteria > Burkholderiales > Comamonadaceae > Polaromonas > Polaromonas sp. P1_H6. The sequence continues at coordinate 53,404 of NZ_JBFUCN010000026.1, read as the reverse complement.
AAGCTGCAGATCGTCGGCCCGTTCTACTCCAACTCGCAGATGGGCACCGCACTGAACCAGACCACCGACGTGCTGGCTGCCAATCCCGACCTCAAGGGCATCTTCGGTGCCAACGAACCCACCGCTATCGGCATGGGCCGTGCACTGGTTCAGTCGGGCAAAGCCGGCAAAGTGGTGGCCATCGGCTTTGACGGCAACGCCGACCTGCAAGGCTTTGTGAAAGACGGCACCATCGAGGCGATTGCCGTGCAAAGCGCCTTCGAGATGGGCAACCTGGGCGTAAAGACCGTGGCGGAAATCGTGGCAGGCAAGAAAGTGCCCGCCTTCCGCGATACCGGTGTGTTGATGGTGAACAAGAAAAACATCGACACGCCCGCTGCCAAGAACGTTCTTTACTAAACCGCTCCAACCCAAGGACCCCTCCGGCACCGGCTGCCGGAGGATGGGCATATGCACACCACGGATTTGAAATCCCTTTCCCGCGTGGACCTGCGGCTGACCGCCTTGGGCCTGGGCTGCGCGCAAATGGGCGGCCTGTACCACGCCACCAGCGCCCGCGAGGTGGAGGATGTCTTTGCCAGCGCCTGGGCGGCCGGCGTGCGCTATTTCGACACGGCGCCTTACTATGGCTACACCCGCTCCGAGCACCGCCTGGGAGCCCAGCTGGCCGATTGCCCTCGTCATGAGTATGTCGTCAGCACCAAGGTGGGCCGCCTGCTGCGCCCCGATGCCAGCATGGCTCCCGGCGATGGCGGTTGGGCCAACCCCTACCCGTTTCGCCCGCAGTATGACTACAGCTACAGCGGCGTGATGCGCTCCTTCGAAGACAGCCAGCAGCGGCTGGGCCTGGCCCACATCGACATCCTGTACGTACACGACATCGGCCGCGACACCCATGGCGAACAGCATGCGCATTACTGGCAACAACTGACCACGGGAGGCGGCTTCCGCGCGCTGGACGAATTGCGCGGCAGCGGTGCCACCAAGGCGGTGGGCCTGGGCGTGAACGAATGGCAGGTGGTGATGGACAGCATGCAGGAGTTCGACCTGGACTGCACCATGCTGGCTGGGCGCTACACCCTGCTGGAGCAGGACTGCCTCACGCCCTTTCTGGACGAGTGCATGCGCCGCGGCAACGCCATCGTGGTGGCCGGGCCGTTCAACTCCGGCGTCCTGGCGGGCAACGCCAAATTCAATTATGCGGAAGCCCCGCCCGCCGTGTTGGCACGCGTGCAGGCGCTGGCGCTGGCCTGTGAGGAATTCGGCGTGCCCCTGCAGGCCGCCGCATTGCAGTTTCCACTGGCGCACCCCGCGGTGGTGAGCTGCGTCACCGGCACCCACACCGCAGCCCAGCTGCAACAGAACGTCGCCTGGCTGGAGACGCCCGTTCCCGCCACGCTGTGGCAGGCCCTGCGCACCCGCGGCCTGCTGAATCCCGATGCGCCGGTGCCACCTTGACCAACCTATAAACGGAAATTGACATGCAACGAATGGGATGGGTCATTGGTATCGACCCCCAGCACATCGCCGAATACAAGCGCCTGCACGCGGCCGTCTGGCCCGCTGTGCTGCAGCGCATTCGGCAATCGCAGCTGCGCAACTACAGCATTTTTTTGCGTGAGCCGGAAAACCTGCTGTTCGGCTACTGGGAATACCACGGCCAGGATTTTGACGCGGACATGGCAGCTATCGCCGCCGATGCCGAGACGCAGCGTTGGTGGACCCTGTGCGGCCCCTGCCAACGCCCCCTTCAAACGCGCGGCCCCGGCGAGCACTGGGCCGCCATGGAATCCGTATTCCACATTGACTAACCACTTCCACCCAAGGACATCTATGCTGACAGTCATTTGCGAAACCCCCGGCGTGCTGCGCACGGTCGAAGCGGCTATGCCCATCCGCAATGAAGGCGATGTGCTGCTGCGCATCCGCCGCGTAGGGGTGTGCGGCACCGATCTGCACATCTTCACTGGCAAACAACCCTTCCTGGCCTATCCGCGCGTCATGGGCCACGAAATCGCGGGCACCGTGGAGGAAGCTCCGGCGGACAGCCCCCTTCAGGCCGGTGACAGCGTCTTCGTCATGCCTTACCTGTCGTGCGGCCGGTGTGTAGCCTGCCGCCAGGGTAAGACCAACTGCTGCGTCAACATCCAGGTATTGGGCGTGCACCGCGACGGCGCCTTCACCGAATATCTCAACGTACCCGCGCAGTTTGTGCGCAAGGCGGAGGGGGTCTCACTGGACCAGGCCGCCATGCTGGAATTTCTGGCGATTGGCGCCCACGCCGTACGCCGCGCCGACGTGCAGCCCGGCCAGCGTGTACTGGTGGTAGGGACGGGCCCCATCGGCATGGCCGCCCTGCTGTTCGCCGGCCTGCGTGGCGGCCAGGTCACAGCGCTGGACACGCGAAAGGAGAGGGTGGAATTCTGCAAACAACACCTGGGTGCGCACGCGGGTGTTGTGATCGGTGACAAGGACCTGGACGAGCTGCGCGCGCTGACCGATGGCGATTTTTACGATGTCGTTTTTGACGCCACGGGCAACGCAAAGGCCATGGAGCGCGGCTTCCAGTTCATTGCCCATGGCGGCAAGTATGTGCTGGTGTCGATCGTGCTGGATAACATTACCTTCGCCGATCCGGAGTTTCACAAACGCGAGGCGACGCTGCTGGGCAGCCGCAATGCCACCATGGAAGACTTCGAAACGGTGCTTGAGGCGATGCGGGGCGGCAAAATCCCCACGGCGGCACTCAACACCCATCGCATGGCCCTGGCCGATGTACCCGCCCAGTTCGCCACCCTGCTGGACCCCACGCAGGGCGTCGTCAAGGCGCTGATCGAATGCTGACCGGAGCCCCCGCTTGAGCACGCCCATCCTCCAGTTCGGCACCGGGCGCTTTCTGCAGGCGCATGCGGACCTGTTTGTGTCCCAGGCCCTGGCCCAAGGCCAGGCACTGGGGGGCATCACCGTCGTGCAGAGCACAGACAGCCCGCAGAGCAGTGCGCGCGCCGCGGCACTGGCACATGGCTACCGCGTGGAATTGCGCGGCATGCAACACGGCCGGCGTATCGAGGAAACCGTGCAGGTCAACGCAGTCCAGGCCGTCTGGCATGCCCGCCGCGACTGGACACAATTGCGCGATGCCATGGCCACCACCGTGCAGGCCGTCATCTCCAACACCGCGGATACGGGCTATGTGCTGGACGACGCCGACACCGCGGCGCTGCTGGATAGCCCCACGACGGCGCCTCGCAGCTATCCAGCCAAGTTGGTGGCGCTTCTGCACCACCGCTGGCAGCAGCAGCCGGAGGCTGCCCTGACGCTGTACCCCTGCGAACTGGTCAGCCGCAACGGTGACACACTGCGCGACCTGGTATCCACGCTGGCACAGGGTTGGGGCGCTACGCCCGCCTTTCTTCGTTATGTGCGGGAGCACTGCGTGTGGGTCAATTCACTGGTGGACCGCATCGTGTCGTCTCCGCTGGAACCCGCCGGTGCGGTGGCCGAGCCCTATGCGCTGTGGGCCGTCGAACGCCAGCCGCGCATGGTGCTTCCTTGCAGCCACCCGGCCATGGTGGTGACGGATGCATTGGCACCCTTCGAGCAACGCAAGCTCTGGCTGCTGAACCTGGGCCACACGATATTGGCCGAACGCTGGCAGCTGCTGGGCGGTGCCGCGGACATGACCGTGGTGCAGGCCATGCACACCCCGGCGCTGCGCATCCCACTGGAGGCCGTCTGGGCCGACGAGGTGCTGCCGGTATTTGACGCCGAGGGCACAGGCCCCGAGGCCCGCGCCTACCTGGTGGAATTGCGCGACCGTCTGCTCAACCCGTTTCTGGAACACCGCCTGGCCGACATTGCCAAGGACCACGCGCAGAAGAAGCTGCGCCGACTGGCACCCGTGGTGGAGCGCGCCGTGGCGCTGCAACTGCCCATCGCACAGACCCAGCTGCGCAATGCCTTGGCCGGAGATGTTCTTGCTCTCTCTCCCTCTGGGAGCGGGTTGGGGTGAGGGCACGCGGCCTTTGAATACATGCTGCGGCGCAACATCCAACGCCATGAGTCTTCACGCCTGCCGAAATTCGCCACAATTGCACCTCTCGGGGTTACGATGCGTGAACCATTCACTCCGTTGGTGGTTCCATGGTGGCACTAGCCGCACAACTCGATCCGCCCCGCCGGCTGAATAAGAAGGCCAGTGACCGGCCGCAGGACTGGCTAGGCACGACGCCCCTGCTGGACCTGGACGACTCCAAGCTGCGTCTGAAGGCTCGCGCGCTTGTCCAGCTGTGCCGCACCGACAGGGACAAGGCACTGGCCATCTATCGCTTCGTCAAGCGCCTGCCCTATACCAAGAGAGTCAAGCTGCAGTACCCGACGGCCCGCGATGTACTCGAGGCGCGCGGGGGCGACGGCGACGACAAGGCGACCTTGCTGATCGCACTGATGCGCTCTGCCGGCATCCCGGCGCGATTGCGCTACATGGAGATGCGCGGCGAGATGCTGCGCGGCCTGATCCCCAGAGCCACGCCGGCTGCGCGCCCGCTGGCGGAAATCTGGCTGGGCCGTTGGGTGCGTACCGACACCTACATTTTCGATGCCGAATACGTGGCTGCCGCCCGTGAACGCCTGCAGGCGAACGGCTGGGAATGCGGCTGGGGCATCCATATCAATGCCCAGCTTCTGTGGGACGGGAAGAACGACGCCTTTCTCGGCGGCGTGCCTACCGACCAGGACCCCATGCTCACGCGGCTTCTGTGCGTGGTGAGCGATCCCCTGGAACTGGTGTCGGAATCCCTGCGGGCCAGCGGGCTGCGTTACCGCCGGTCGGTACGGGCCCTGCAATGGAATATGCTGGCGCCCACCATGATGCGGGCCATTCGCGAGCTACGGGCCGGCTCCCGTTTTAATTGAAATGCGCTGCGCCCAACTTTATTTTGTGACGCACCAAGCAAAAATAGCCCCGCACACGTGAGCGCTAGTACTTTGAGCTTGGATGCGGCAGGCAGCGCGCGCTGGTGCAAACAGGTAGAACGATTATTTGCATTCATCTGTTTGACACCAGGATTTGAGTTCTTGAGTCCGTTGAATGATTTGTTTCTTCAAACACGTGTGATAGGTGTAAGCGCGCGTCGCTGCTGACCCTGCATGGATTGCCACTGTAGCGCTGCAATGCATCTCAAAGTATTTAACCCAGGCTCTCTGCGCATTTATCCAGGTTTGCCTGGTATCGCCATTCAGATGAGCAATGAACTTTTTATAAGTTTCATTGAGTTTCTTGTCCGCCTCACCTTTTTCGTATTCAGCAATAGTGGCTTCACACCATTCCATCGACAAGGGGTCGGTTTTGCAAACCGGCTGGGCAAAGATGACGCCGGGTGCGAGGTACAACACGAGGGCAAGAACGTGTGTGGATATGGAAGCGCGGGACCCCATGTCAAGCGTGTAATGCAGCGCGTTGTTCGACAAGAGCTTGTACATCTGGAATTTCCCCCTCCAATAGATGGACCACTATCTGAGCATCACGATTCTAGGTGGCGTTCTGTTCAGTGCCCGCCCTCCGAATAGAGGAGGGCCATCACGGTCCAGCGTCTTAACCCATCCGCCCCAACAAGCCCGGCACGGATGACACCAGCATCGCCAGGCCCGAACAGGTCAGCAGGCTCAGCACCAGCTTGCGAAAGGCCAGGTCGCTGATGCCCATGTAAACCCGTCCACCCAGCCAGGCGGGAATCAGCGCGGCAGGCGCCACGATGGCCAGCATGGGAAGCGTCTCGCGGGTGACCAGGCCGGCGGCGCCATAGCTGGCCATGGTGACCGTCAGCACGGCCAGGTTGAAGTTCTGGATGACGGCGCGCTGGGCACTCTTCTCGTAGCCCCGAAGCGTGCACCACAGCGTTGGAATCACACCGCTGAAGCCACCCAGGGCCCCCATAAAACCGCCAGCGGCGCCTATCATGCCGTCGGCGATGCGGCCGCCATGGTGGATGCGCGGAAGCTTGCCCGAAAACAGCGTGGCCGGGCACCATAGCGCCAGCAGCACGCCGAGAAACAGCTTGAACAGCTGGACGTCAAGCCGCGGCAGCAACAGTAAACCCAATGGCAGCCCGAGCAGGCCGCCTGCCAGGAATGGCAGCAGGCGCTTCCAGTCAGTATTGCGGCTGACCGTGAAGGCCGCCATGACCTGGCCTGTCAGCCCACCGAACACGGCCATGACAGCCGCCAGTTTCGGGTCTATGGCCCAGGCCCAGAAAGACATGGCCACCAGGCTGAAGCCAAAACCCGACAGGCCCTGGACAAACCCCGCCGCCGCCGCGCCCACAATGATCAGGACGAGCGTGGCGTCCATGCGGCGGGCAAAGTGGCGTGGAGCAAGAGAAGCGTTTTAAGCGTAGTCGCTCACCGGCACGCAGCTGCAGAACAGGTTGCGGTCGCCGTAGACGTTGTCGACCCGGCCCACGGGCGGCCAGTACTTCACCAGCTTGAGCGAAGCCAGCGGGAAGGCGCCGGTCTCGCGCGAGTAAGGCCTGTCCCAGTCGGCGCCCAGCAGGCTGGCTGCGGTGTGCGGGGCGTGCTTGAGCGGGTTGTTGTCCTGCGGCCATTGCCCGGCTTCGATCTTGCGGATCTCGTCGCGTATCGCGATCATCGCGTCAATGAAGCGGTCCAGTTCGGCCAGGGTTTCGCTTTCAGTCGGCTCGACCATCAGCGTGCCGGGCACGGGGAAGCTCAGCGTGGGCGCGTGAAAACCGTAGTCCATCAGGCGCTTGGCGACGTCCTCGGCGCTGACGCCGCTGGTTTCTTTCAGCGGGCGCAAATCGAGAATGCACTCGTGGGCCACGTGGCCGTTTTCACTCGCGTAAAGCGTGGGGTAATGGTCTTTCAGGCGTGAGCTGATGTAGTTGGCGCTCAGGATGGCGACCTCGGTGGCTTGGGTCAGGCCCTCGGGGCCCATCATGCGGCAGTACATCCAGCTGATGGGCAGCACGGCTGCGTTGCCCAGGGGGGCGGCCGAAACGGCGCCCACGCCGTTGACGGGAATGCCGGCCGTCGCATGGCCGGGCAGGTAAGGTACCAGGTCGGCCACCACACACACGGGGCCCACGCCCGGGCCGCCGCCGCCGTGCGGGATGCAGAAGGTCTTGTGCAGGTTCAGGTGGCTCACGTCGCCGCCGAACTCGCCCGGCGCGGCCACGCCGACCAGCGCGTTCATGTTGGCGCCGTCCACGTAGACGCGGCCGCCGTGGCTGTGCACCATCGCGCAGAGTTCCTTCACCTGCGTTTCAAACACGCCGTGCGTGCTCGGGTAGGTGATCATCACGCAGGCCAGCCTGGCGCTGTGCTGTTCGCACTTGGCTTTCAGGTCGGCCATGTCGACGTTGCCTTGCGCGTCGCAGGCGGTCACAACAACGGTCATGCCCACCATCTGCGCGCTGGCCGGGTTGGTGCCGTGGGCCGACGAGGGAATCAGGCAGATATTGCGGTGGCCCTGGCCCTTGGCTTCGTGGAAGGCCTTGATGACCAGCAGGCCCGCGTATTCACCCTGCGAACCGGCGTTGGGTTGCAGGCTGATGCCGGCATAGCCGGTGGCCTGGCACAGCCAGTCGCGCAGCTGCTTGTCGAGTTCGGCATAGCCCTGCAACTGCTCGGCGGGCGCGAAGGGGTGGATGTTGGCGAACTCGGGCCAGGTGATGGGGATCATCTCGCTGGTCGCGTTGAGCTTCATGGTGCAGCTGCCCAGCGGGATCATGCTGCGGTCCAGGGCCAGGTCCTTGTCGCTCAGCATGCGGATGTAGCGCAGCATGCCGGTTTCGGAATGGTGGGTGTTGAACACCGGGTGCGTGAGGAAGGCCGTCGTACGGCGCAGCTCGGCGGGGATCAGCGATTCCACGCCTTTTTCGAAAGCGCTGACCACGGGAATCGTCTGGCCGGGCCTGGCGAAGAAGGACCAGAGCAGTTCGATGTCCTTGCGGCTGGTGGTTTCGTCCAGCGACACGCCCAGGTGGTTGTTCAGGCGAAAGCGCAGGTTGGCGCCGGCCTGGCGCGCGCGCTCGGCGATCGCATTGGTCGCCTCGCCGGTCTTCACCGTCACGGAATCAAAAGCGCCGGTATTGGTGATTTCATAGCCGAGTTCCTGCAGGCCGCGCACAAAGACGGCGGTGTAGGCCGCCACGCGTTCGGCGATGCGCTTCAAGCCTTGCGGGCCGTGGTAGACCGCGTACATGCTGGCGATGACGGCCGGCAGCACCTGCGCGGTGCAGATGTTGGAGGTGGCTTTTTCGCGGCGGATGTGCTGCTCGCGCGTCTGCAGCGCGAGGCGGTAGGTCGGGTTGCCGTGGCTGTCGACGCTGACGCCGACCAGGCGGCCCGGCAGCGAGCGCTTGAACTCGTCGCGGCAGGCCAGGTAGGCCGCGTGCGGCCCGCCGTTGCCCATGGGCATGCCGAAACGCTGGGTGTTGCCCAGCACGATGTCGGCGTCCCATTCACCGGGCGGGGTGAGCAGCGTGAGCGCCAGCAGGTCGGCTGCGACGCACAGGGCCGCGCCGTCGACGTGGGCCTGGCCCGCGAGCGGACGCAGGTCGTGGATGCTGCCGGTGGTGGCCGGGTACTGGGCCAGCACGCCGAAGTAGTCGCCCTCGGCCATCAGCAGGGGCAGGGTGGCCGACGCCGTGCTGACCTTGACCTCGATGCCCAGCGGCTTGGCGCGGGTCTGGATCACTTCAATCGTCTGCGGATGGCAGTCGCCGGCCACGATGAAGACATTACTCTTGCTTTTGACACTGCGTTTGGCCAAGGTCATGGCTTCGGCGGCGGCGGTAGCCTCGTCGAGCATGGAGGCGTTGGCGATCGGCATGCCGGTCAGGTCGCAGACCATGGTCTGGAAGTTGATCAGCGCCTCCATGCGGCCCTGCGAAATCTCGGCCTGGTAAGGCGTGTAAGCCGTGTACCAGGCGGGGTTCTCGAGGATGTTGCGCAGGATCACGCCCGGCGTGCAGGTGCCGTAGTAGCCCTGGCCGATGAAGTTCTTGAACACCTGGTTCTTGGCCGCGATGGCTTTCAGCTGCTTGAGCGCGGCGGCTTCCGTGACCGGGGCCGGGATGGCCATGGGCGTGCTGCGCGCGATGGAGCGCGGAACGATGCCTTCGACCAGCTCGCGGCGCGAGGCCGAGCCCACGATGCTGAGCATGTGGACTTCGTCGGTCTCGTCAATGCCGATGTGGCGCGCGATGAATTCGGAAGGGTTTTCAAGGTCGCCCAGGGGCTTGGCGGTTTGCATCAACATGTCGGGTCCCGTGTCAGGCTTGGCAGCCAGGAGTCAGAAAACAGAGAAAAAAGATCGGAAAAAAATCAGGCCGAGAAGGCGGTGTAGCGGGTCTCGTCCATCAGCGCGTTGAGCTGCGATGGGTCGGACAGCTTGATCTTGAAGAACCAGCCGGCGCCCATGGGGTCGCTGTTGGCCAGGGACGGGTCGTCCTTCAGGGCTTCATTGATGGCGGTCACTTCGCCGCTCACAGGCATGTAGACGTCGGCGGCGGCCTTGACCGACTCGACGACGCCGGCGGTTTCCTTTTGCGCGAAGGTCGTGCCCACGGCTGGGAGGTCCACAAACACCACGTCGCCCAGCGCGTCCTGCGCATGCACGGTGATGCCGACGGTGGCGATGTCGCCCTCAATCTTGAGCCATTCGTGGTCTTCGGTGTATTTGACGGTCATGAGAATCTCCAGGGGTTAAGGGGTGGGGATGGCAGGGGTCAGCCGCGGAAGTAGCGGTTGGGGACAAAAGGCATGGCCGCGACTTCCATGGGCACGGGCTTGCCGCGCACGATGGCGTTGATGCGCGTGCCCAGGGCGGCGAATTCGGGCTTCACATAGCCCATGGCGACCGGCTGGTTGATCGTGGGGCCCAGCAGGCCGCTGGTGACTTCGCCTATTGAAGCGCCGTCGGTGCTTTGCAGTTCGGTGTGGTCGCGCACGGGCACGCGCTCCAGCGCCACCAGGCCCACACGCTTGCGGGCCAGCGTGGCGGGGTCGGCCAGCTGCGCCAGGATTTTGTCCGCGCCCGGGAAGCCGCCCGCGCGCGCGCCGCCGGTGCGCCGCACTTTTTGCATGGCCCAGTTGAGGTTGGCTTCGATCGGCGTGGTCGTTGTGTCGATGTCGTTGCCGTAGAGGCACAGGCCCGCTTCCAGGCGCAGCGAGTTGCGTGCGCCCAGGCCTATGGGCTTGACCTCGGGCTGGGCCAGCAGCGCGCGTGCCAGCGTTTCGGCCTGCGAGGCGTGCACGGAGATTTCAAAGCCGTCTTCGCCGGTGTAGCCGCTGCGCGTGAGGAAGCAGTCGCAGCCGGCGACGCTGAAGCGCCCGCCGGTCATGAACACCAGTTTTTCGACACCGGGCGCCAGGCGCTGCAGCGCGTTGACGGCCTGCGGGCCTTGCAGGGCCAGGAGCGCCATCTCGGGCATGGGAATGACTTCGCAGCGCGAGCCGATTTTGGCCTGGATGTGCGCGATGTCTCCCACCTTGCAGGCGCCGTTGACGATGACGAAGAGGTCGCCGCCGTTGGCGTAATCGCGGTTGAAGAACATCAGGTCGTCGATGATGCCGCCCTCGTCATTGAGCAGCAGGCCGTAGCGCTGCTTGCCGGCGGGCAGGTCGATCACGTCGACCGGGATCAGCGATTCGAGCGCCGCCGCGGCATCGGCGCCCACCAGGCGCAACTGGCCCATGTGGGACACGTCGAAGAGGCCGGCGGCCTGGCGCGTGTGGAGGTGCTCGGCCATCAGGCCCGCGGGATATTGCACCGGCATGGAATAGCCCGCGAAGGGCACCATGCGCGCGCCGAGCTCCACATGCAGCTCGTGCAGAGGTGTTTTCAGCAGGGTTTCAGGGGCGGCAGCGGAAGAGGTGGACGAATCGGACAAGGCATTCTCCGGGGGGCAAACAGGTTCTAAATCCATGAGCTTGCCCCTGCTGTCCACTTTACCTGAGAGATTCACCCGGCGATGCGGGCTTGCTCCTTCGGTGGGCCGCTTTGAAAACGGCCTCTCTCCAGTAGGGAACGCCTTGCCGCGTGGTGCGCCGCAGGGCGGTTGCCAGTCCTTTTGCCTGAGCGTTCAGTGCACCAAAAAGGGTTGCCCCGGGGTGTACGTGCGCCTTCGGCGGTTTTCGCGCGGAAAACTCTCTCCTGACCCCGTCGAGTGTAACGGATGCTGCCGTCGGCCCGGTCAGGCCGCCTGGTGCTGCGGCAGCAGCATGGCGATGCGCTCGCTGATGGAGTCGGCACGCTCGTGGCCCGCGATTTTTTCGATTTCTTCGATCATTTCGCGCGAGGCCGCCAGCATGCTGTCGCGGTCCTTGGCGTTGCGCAGCGCTTCGCGGAAGCGCTCGGCCATCACCGGGTCGCGCCGGGCGAACATGCGCTCGCAGATGTCGAAGAGGAACATGCGGGTGGTGGCGAGTGAGCGTTTGCCTTCAAACTGGTCGGCCGAAACCTGGATGGCCTGTGTGGTTTCGGGGCTCGGGAAATTTTGCAGCTGGGCCGGCGTGGGTTTGGGGACGGGCACCGGTGCAGGCACTGCGGCGGGCGGGGAGGTTTTGCCCGGGTGCGCTTCCAGAAAGCCTTCGCGCAACAGCCGCAGGGCGATGGCCTCGCCGTCGCCGTCGAACAGCGGGCGGAAGTCCTGGGCTGACTTGCTGCCGTCGGCCATCAGCAGCAAGGTGCGCTCGCGCTGGCCTAGCGTTCTCACGCCGGGCTTGAGCTCGGCGCGGGCACGGTCGGTTTTGTGGAGCTGCATGGATTTCATCCTGAAATGAAAGCCTGAGCATTACCTCCATAGATGACAAAGGCGTGAAACCCAGCCTGAAAAAAAGCTATTTGGCGTAGACCAGGTCGCGCAGGCCGAGCGAGAGTTGCGGTACGTAAGTGATCACCATCAGGCAGACCAGTATGACCCCTACAAAGGGCAGCAGGTGCGTCACGATGCGGTCCAGCGATATCCTGGCGACGGTGCAGGCCGCGAACAGGTTCACGCCGAAAGGCGGCGTGATCATGCCGAGCGCGAGGTTGACCACCATCACCAGGCCGAAGTGCACCGGGTCGATGCCGAAGTGCACCGCCACCGGCGCCAGGATGGGCGCCAGCACAATGATGGCGGCGCTGGTCTCGATGAACATGCCGATGATGAACAGCGCCGCGTTGACGCCCAGCAGGAAGAGGGCGGGCGACTTCAGCACCTCCTGCAGCCAGTGGCCTATGGCGTCCGGCACGCCGGCGCGGGTGATCAGGAAGGCGAACAGCCCGGCGTTGGCGATGATGAACATGATTACCGCGCTGGAAATCACCGACTTGCGCAAGATGACATACAGGTCCGCCAGCTTGATCTCACGGTAGATCACGATGCCGACGACCAGGGCGTAGAAGACCGCCACCGCCGAGGCTTCGGTCGGCGTGAAAATCCCACCGTAAATGCCGCCCAGGATGATCACCGGCATCAGTAGCGCCCAGCCGGCCTGCCAGGTCGCCTTGCCGAAACTCAGGCGGCCGTCGCCATCCTGTTTGCCCCAGCCCTTCCAGCGGCAGTACAGGTGCACAAACAGCATCAGCGCGAAGCCTATCAGCAGCCCCGGGCCGAAGCCAGCGATGAACAGTTCGCCAATGGAGACCTCTGCGCTCACGCCGTAGAGGATCATGGGGATGGACGGCGGGATGATCACGCCCAGCTCCGCGCTGGTGGCCTGCAGGGCCGCGGCGTAGGCCGTGGGGTAGCCGTGCTTGATGAGCGCCGGTATCAGGATGGCGCCTATGGCAAAGGTGGTGGCCACGGACGAGCCGGAGACGGCCGCGAAAATCATGCAGGTCAGCACGCAGGTCATGGGCAGGCCGCCCTGGACGCCGCCGACGATGCTTTTGGCGAACTCGACCAGCCGGCGCGAGATGCCGCCGGTTTCCATCAGGTTGCCGGCCAGGATGAAGAAGGGGATCGCGGCCAGCGGGAATTTGTTGATCGAGGAGAACATCTCCTTGACGGAGATCAGCATGTTGGCATTGGACGCCTGGATGCCGAAGATGGAGGCCAGGCCGATGGACACGGCCACGGAAACGGTGAGCGCAAAGCACAGCACCATCGTTGAAATCATCACCGCGGTCATTGCGCCGTCTCCAGTTCGTTGCGTTGGGGATCCAGCAGGTTGCCGATGATGCCGATCACGCAGAACATGCCGCCCACGGGCATGGCCACATAGCCCCAGAACATCGAGACGGACTCCAGACCGGCCATGGACTGCACGCGGCCGCGCAGCGAATAATCCCAACCCCACCAGACGATGACGGCGATCAGCGCCAGGGCGGCCAGGCACACCAGCCAATCCAGTACGCGCCGGATGCGCGGTGGGCTCCAGCGGTAAAGCACGTCCACGCTGACCATGGCGCCCTGCCGGAAGGCCATGGGGATGCCCATGAACACCATCCAGATCAGGCTCAGGCGGATCAGGATTTCGCTCCACTCGGCGGGCTGTTCAAGCACGAAGCGGGTGACGATCTGGAACATGCCGAGCGCCGAGGCGATGACCAGCATCAGGCAGGCCACCAGCATGGAGAAGCCGGTGGTCCAGCGTTCAAATGTGAGGAAGGCTTGTTTCATGAGGTGCGATAGAGAAGGGGGAAGAGCCGGTGCATGGAAAGCGCCCGCCAGTACGATGCCTGCGGGCGCGTTCGGTGAAAAAAAAGTGCGCAGGCCGGGCAGGGAAGCCTGCGGCCCGCGTGCCTTGCACTTACTTGTAGTTCCGGATCGCGTCGATGTTTGCCTTGCCGAACTGCTTCTCGAAATCGGCATTGACGGGTGCCAGCATGGCCACGAATTTGGACTTGTCGACGTTCTCGATCACGGTCATGCCCTTGGCGCGCAGCTCGGCCACGCCGTTGGCATCGTCCTGGTCGACGCGCGCGCGGTTGACCTTGGTGGCCTCCTTGGCCGCATCGACGAAGGCGGTCTTGTCGGCGGCGCTGAGCTTGTCGAAGGCCGCCTTGTTCATCACAAAAATGCAGGGCGAATAAACGTGGCCGGTCAGCGACAGGTGTTTCTGCACCTGGTCGAACTTGGCGGACATGATCACCGACAGCGGGTTCTCCTGGCCGTCGACCGTGCCTTGCTGCAGCGCGGTGAACACCTCAGGAAACGCCATCGGCGTGGTGATGATGCCCAGGCCCTTGTAGGCCGCGATGTGCACGGGGTTTTCCATGGTGCGCATCTTCAGGCCCTTGAGGTCTTCGGGCAGCTTCACGTCGCGTTTGCTGTTGGTCATGTGGCGAAAGCCGTTTTCGGCCCAGGCCAGCGCCTTGAAGCCTTTGGCGTCGAACTTGGTCAGCAGGTCCTGGCCGATAGGGCCGTCGAGTACCGCGCGCGCATGCGCCTTGTCGCGAAACAGAAAGGGTACGTCGAGGATTTTGGTCTCGGGCACGAAGTTGGGTATCGGGCCGGTGGACGAGAAAGCCAGCTCCTGGGTTCCCAGCTGCACGGCTTCAATCGATTCGCGTTCGCCGCCCAGTGCGCCGTTGTAAAAGGTCTGGACCTTGTAGCGGCCAGCCGTGCGTTTTTCGACCTCCTTGGCAAAGGTGTCGATGGCCACGCCCTGGTGCGAATTCTGCGCCGTGGAAATGCTGATCCGCATGGTGGTCTGCGCGTTCGCCGCCGCGATGAAACCCAGGCCCAAAGCCATGCCGACCAGCAGTTTTGAAATTTTCATGGTGTCTCCAAAATAATCGTTGTTCAGAAAATCCGCGATGACGGCGCCCGGCCGTATGCACACCTATTATTGCGTCGCTACCTTGGGCGCAGTGCGCGGGTTTTCGCTTAAATAGGCCGCAATAATGCTGTCAAAGTCGGGGTCGGGCAAGAGTCCCAGTCCCCGGGCCCGGCCCGCATCGATGACCGCCGGCCAGTTGGCCACGATGTTGGCGATGGCAGGGTCCGGCGTCCAGTCGATGAGGCCGGCGGCCTCTTTGCCCGCCACGCGCGCCAGCGCCGCGGCCATCTCGCCCACCGTGGTCTTCAGCGCCGGCAGGTTGATCGCCGTGCGCGCACCCCACTCGGCATCACCGGCCTCCGCCGCGCGTACCAGTCCTTCAATCGTTCGCGCCGGCGAGGCCAAGGCCACGGCCGTTTCGCGCGGCACCGGGCAGGCCGCGCGCTGGCCCGCCAGCGGCTCACGGATCATGCCGCTCAAGAAGCTCGAGGCCGCGCCGTTGGGCTTGCCGGGCCGCACGCTGACCGTCATCAGCCGCACGTTGCGCCCGCGTATGAAACCCTTGCGCGCGTAGTCCGCCACCAGTTGCTCGCCGATGAATTTCTGGATGCCGTAGCTGTTCTGCGGCGTGGGCAGCGTCCTGTCGTCGATCACCGGCGGCAGGGGCTGCGCGGGCGAATTGCCGAACACCGCGAGCGAACTCGCGAACACCACGGTGGGCGAGCTGCCCAGCTTGCGGCAGGCCTGCAGCAGCGCGCGCGTGGCGTCGACATTGCTGCGCATGCCGAGGTCGAAGTCGGCTTCGCATTCGCCGCTGACGGCAGCGGCCAGGTGAAAGACCAGCGCGTCGTCGGCGCGCACCACCTGTGATGCTGTGTCGCTGGTTTCGAGGAGTTGGTTAAGGTCGCCGACCACCGCACGAATCCGCGAATCCGCCGCCAGCGCCGCGGGCGGTGCAACTCGGTCGATCAATGTGATGGTCTGGATGATTTTCGGCGCGCCGCCCGCAAGAGAAAGTTTCCCCTGTTCGAGTAGCTGCCGTGCCAGCCTGGCACCCAGGAATCCGGCGCCGCCGGTAATAACGATGTTCATGTATCTTTTGTCTCCGTACTCTCTGTTTTATTCACCGCGGTTTGCTGCCGGGCGCGCCGCACAGTTTAGGTTTTTTCCTTCATCTGCGTAAATCTGCGTAATCTGCGGATAAAGAATTTCATCCACAGATTACGCAGATTAAAACAAGACGCCTGTGGATATGCCGGTACCAAGTCTTACCGCGACCTGAGCTTGAGCAACCGATCACGCGCGGCCGCCAGGTGTTCACGCAAGGTGTACCAGCGCTCCGAGAACTCATCGGGCAAATCCAGCGCCACCACCTGGCGCTCGATGTTGTCCAGCCGCTCCAGCAACTGCCGCAGCGCCATCGGGTTGTCGGCGGCGACTTCGTCCATGTCGTTTTCCAGGAACTTCAGGTCGCCGTAAAAATGATTGAGCGCCGAGCTGATGCGCCAGTCGAACAGCTTTGGAATCCACGCCAGCATCAGCAGGGCGATGGCCAGGATGGGCCCGATGGCATAGAACACCAGTTCCGCGTACTGCGCCGTGCGGTAGGGCAGCAGGGTTTCCATCCAGGGGCGGGCGCCCAGGCTGTAGGCGCGGGCCGTGGGGGACAGCGGGAAGTCGCTGCCGCGAAAGCTCGGGAACTGGCCGTGGCGCTGCAGGAAGTTGGGTATCTCGTGGATCTCGACGGCGGCGTCGAGCAGGGCGCGCTGCAGGGCCGGGTGCACGTCGGGCCGTACCAGCAGGTGGGTTTGCAGGCTCATCAGCGTGAGGTCTTTGGGCGGGATGTCGCCGCGCAGCTCGATCGCGCCTTGCGGCAGCAGCAGCGGCTGCAGGCGCGGGTTCTGGGCGGCCAGCGCGCCGGCGTGTTCGGCGCCCAGCAGCAGGATGCCGCTGCTGCGTGTCAGCAGCTGCACGGCCTGCGAGTCGTCACCGGCCGCCTGGAACACCAGGTCGACCTTGCCGTCCATTAGCGCATTGGCGGCAGCTACGCCGGTGGCATTGTCGAACTGGACGTCCGCGGGCCGCACGCCGGCGTGCGCCAGCATCAGCCTGGCCGCGATGAAGGACGAGGACGAAGCCGGCCCCGCCGCGATGCGCAGGCCCCTGGCCTGCGCCAGCGACGAGGGCCCGCCGGTGGTGGAAAAAATCCATACCGGCTCCTGGCCGACGACGGCCAGCGCCTGCACGGGGGTGTCGGCGTTCGCGTAGATGCCGTGGGCAAAGCCTATGCTGGTGGTCTCACTCGTCCGCGTCAGCCGGTCCAGCGAGCCTTTCTGCGTGTCCGAATACACGACCTCGGCGCGAACGCCTGTGCGCTCGAGCTGCTCGGCGTAGCGCTGCGCCAGCATCGAATAACCGTCTTGCGGCGAGCCTGCACTTATCACCACTTCGGCGGGCGGCAGCACCTTCCATTGGGTGGCGGACCACCACAAGGCCAGCGCCGCGCACAGCAGCACGGGTACGTAGAACAGCCACCAGCGCCGGCGGTAAAGCAGCAGCAGCTTCATCGCTTACCGCCCCCTCATCCGGTAAAGCCGCTGGCGCACGAACTCGATGTGCTGGTGCAGCGTGTAGCAGCGCGCCATCAGGTCGCGCGGCGTGGCAAAAGCCATCATGGCCTTGTCGATGCCGTTCAGGCGGATCAGGAAACGTGTCAGGTCCAGTCCCGAGAGCGATTCCTGGCCCAGGTCGTTCTCAATGAACTTGAGCTCGCCATACCAGCGGTTGACCCGGCTTTCCAGAACCCAGCGCAGGTAGGCCGGGACCAGCCGCATCAGCCACAGGGCCAGCAATGCCAGCGGCAGCACGATCAGCAGGATGCGCTCGGTGACCTGCGCCCACCAGAAGGGCAGCACGCGTTCCAGCCAGGGCAGGCCGTGCGTCAGGGTCTCGCGCGCCTGCGGTGCGGTGGGAAAGTCGATGCGCCGCAGCGAAGGGAAATCGCCGGTGCGGTGAAACAGTCCGCCGCCGGCGTGCACGTCCATGGCCACCGCGATGGCCAGGCGCTTGAGGGCGGGGTGCAGGCCCTCGCGCGCCACCAGGCTGGCCGAAGTGGTCAGCAGCGTGATGTCGCGCGGGGGAAGCCGTGCGTCCAGCGTGCCCTGCGCCAGCAGGCGCGGCTCGAGGTAGGGGTTGCGCTCGGTGATGGCGGCGGACTTGCGGATGTTCGCCAGGTGGATGCCCGGCAGGCTCAGCATGTTCTGCACGGCGAAGGACTCAGGCGCGGCGACCAGGAAGACCACGTCGATCGCGCCCTGCCGCAGCGCCTGCACGGCCGGGCTGCTGGTCAGCGGCGAGAGCGTCAGGTCCTTGGCCTCTATCCTGGCCTGCTCCAGCAGCCTGAGCGCTACCTTGCGGGTCCCGCTGCCCTCGGGGCCTATGGCCACGCGCAAGCCTTGCAACTGATTGAGCGAATCGATCTCGCGGCCGCGCGTGAAAATCCACACCGGCTCCACGTCCACATTGACCAGGGTCTCGACGCGGCTGCGGTCGCGCCTTTCCAGCGAGGTGCCCAGATAGCCGAAGCCGCCCTGCATTAGGGCCAGGTCGACGGGTGTGCCGGCCCGGCGAAGGCGTTCAAGGTTTTGCTGCGAACCGGCCGAGGTCTGGATCTCCAGCGTGATGCCGTGGTCGGCGAATTTTTCGGCGTAGCGCTGGGCGTGAAGGTAATAGGCGCCGTCCGCGGCGGCGGTGCTGATGCTCAGCCGGTCGGGCGGCATGGGGTAGGCGAACATCCACAAACCGGTGGCCGTGGCGGCGGCTGCGAGGACGATCGGAAACCGGATCCACAGCCATTTGCGTTGGTATAACTTCGCCATGCGCACAGGGAAGAGTCCTGTAAAAGGTTGTACCTTTATAACGCAAAGCTGTTACTTTCCTCACGCGGAGTAACGCGAAGGATGAAGCCGGAAGCGCCGCCGCCTCATTGCGCCCATCAAAGGCGTGTCAAGCGGGTGCTGTTTTCGTTTCTTTTGGTTTGGACCTGGAACCGGTCGTGCCCAGCAGCCAGAGGTTGAGGCCCGCATGCCGGCTGATGAGCAGCGCCGAGACGATGGGGCCTGCAAGGCCTGCGGCCAGGCCGGCCATCATCAGCACATAGGTGTCCGTGACACCTATCTTCTTCAAAAGGATGCGGCTTGCCGCGGTGAAGAACACATGCAGCAGGTAGATCGCGAATGAATAGGAGCCGACGTAGGCCATACGGGGAGAGCTCCATCCGCTGCGCAACAACAAAAAGGCGCTGCAAACACCGAGCCCGAGCGCAGGTATGGAGGTGCCCTGTTCGGAGAACTGTGGAAGCAGCATGGCCGCGGTGGCGGCGCAGATGAAGACGGCCGCCGCGATGCCGCGCGCGGCGGGGCCGCCTATCTCGAAGCGCTTGCAGGCCAGGCCCGCGAGGAAAAACGGCAGCAGGTAGACCGCGCCCTGGGCGGCAAAATAATTCGGCGGGCTGAAGTAATCGAACAGCACCGCGCTCAAGGCCCAGACCAGCGCGAAGCCGGCCGGCGTGGCAAGCGCTTTCAGGTGCTCCAGCAGGATGACAACCAGGAAGACGATGAACAAGGCTTCCAGGAACCAGAAGTGCCCCACCGGCACGATGTGCAGCAGCCACCAGCGGTCGACGGCGTTGTTGGCACCCGGCGTGAACGCCTGTACGACCGCAAAAAGGGTTCCCACCGTGACCAGCGGAAGCAGCAGCCTGCGCACCTTGCCCTTGATAAAGCCGAGCGGGCGGCCCTGGTAGGGACGAAAGGCGTAGACGTAGCCCGAGATAAACGAGAACAGCGGCATGCGGATGTAGGCCAGCGCTTCATTGAAGATCTGCAGCCAGTGCCCTTCGGGGATCCTCAATCCGGTGGTGGGGGTGTCTCCCACCACATGGAACAGGACCAGCAGGACGCAGGCAATGCCTCTGAGCGTATCCACCTCAAGGCTGCGTTTCATTTTCTGGCCGGTCATCGGATGCGGGTTCCTCTCTTGATGGTGCGCAAAATATCCCGACACCCGGATCGCGGGGTCGTGTGAGCGCGTGTCTCTGCGCGCATGTCTGCGTTGGAATGCCTAGAGCGTAATCAAGCAAGGCGGCAACTTCGGGTCCGAAAAAAAGCAAACTGTTGCAAGCCGTATCGTTTTATGCGGCATCCCTCATCAAGCAAACAGCTGTTACGTTGTTGCAACGAATGCGCAACCTTTTCGTCAAATGAATCAATCGGGAAAACCCTAAACTGGGCTCGTCTCCTACATCAACTGTCTCGCTTGGCGCATGGTGCCTCCCGGCGATTTGTTCGATCCTCAATCAGCCGTTCAGTAGCGCCCCCTTACACAGGCGAGCTCGTGGAACAAATACAGGAAGTGACCTCCAGACATGAATTTTCAGACTCCGCTTTCAAGCGAAGATTCCGCGCGCTATGCGGCGCTGGTCGGCCAAAGCGCGGCCATCACGCGGCATGCCGAACTGCTGGCCTGGCTGCAGGGCGACATGCAGCAGTGCCTTCCCCACGACATCCTGCTGGCGGGCTGGGGGAATTTCCAGGAGGGCGCTGTGCAGCACGACGTGGTGTCCAGCTTGCCGGGCGCGCGCTCCTATGCCCCGGGCACGGACGGCCTGCCTTTTCTTCTGGGAAAGTTCCACGAATGTTGGCTGGCCGCCGGCCGGCAACCCTGCAGCCTGGACTTCAGTGAATTCGAATACCTGCTGGGCCAGGCGAGCCTGCCGGGCTCTTTTAGCGACAGCCTGCGCGGCATGCGCTCGGTGCTGATCCACGGCTTGCAGGATGAGCGGGCGCAGCAGGACTGCCTTTATGTCTTGATGGGTGCCCGGCATATTCCCATGGAACCGGCGCGCACGGCCATGCGCATGCTGATGCCCAGCATGGACGCCGTGCTGCGCCAGCTGGCGCCCCTGCCGCAGCAGCGCCGCCCTGCGCCGGCTACGCGCGGCGCCGCCGAGGACGCCTGCGGCCTCAGTGAGCGTGAGACGCAGATCATGGCCTGGGTGGCCATGGGAAAAACCAACTCCGAGATAGGCGCCATCCTGAACATCAGCGGCTTCACCGTGAAGAACCACATGCAGCGCATCTTCCAGAAGCTCAATGTCTTTAACCGCGCGCAGGCGGTTTCCAAAGTGACGAGGGTCAGTATCTATGGCTGAAGCCAACCAGCTCCAATCCGCGTCCGCCTGGCTCAACCAGCGCGAGCCCCGCTCCATGGGCCTGGGGCGCAGCCACCTATTTACCGCCGTCGAAGCCGGGCTGGACCCGCTGGTGCTGGTGTTCTCGCTGTGGGCGCTGGCGTTTTATTTTGAGGGCTCGGTGCGGCCCGCCTACCTGATCCTGTCCGTGATCGTGTTCTCGCTGACGTTTCCGGGCAGCTCCCAGTTGCGCCTGCCGGTGTGGAAGGTGTTCTCGACCATCGCCTTTCACTGGATATGGATCGCCGGCCTGCTGCTGCTGACCGGCTATGTGACGGAGTACTTCCACAAATTTTCCATGACCGTGCTGATGCACTGGCTGTGGGTCGCGCCCGTGGCCCAGGCCGGCGCGCACCTGGCGCTCAGGGCCGCGGCGCCGCAGCTGCTGAAACTGCAAGGGCCGGCGCGCGGCGCGGTGATCGTCGGCATGAACGAGCAGGGTGTTTCGCTGGCCAGGCACATCGCCGGCTCGGCCTACTCGGGCATTGAACTGAAGGGCTTTTTCGACGACCGCGGCGAGGAGCGCCGGGAAGCGCAAGACGAGCACCGGCTGGTCGGAAAGATCGACGACCTGCCGGCCTACGTCAAGCAGCACCGCATCCAGTTCATCTACCTGTCGCTGCCCATGGCCTCGCGGCCGCGCATCCTGCAGGTGCTCGACGGCCTCAAGGACACCACCGCCTCGATCTACTTCGTGCCGGACATGTTCATTACCGACCTGATCCAGGGCCGCAGCGACACGGTGTGCGGCGTCACGGTGATCTCGGTCTGCGACACGCCGTTCCGCGGTGTCAACGGCTTCCTCAAGCGGGCCAGCGACATCGTGCTGTCGCTGCTGATCCTGCTGCTGATCTTTCCCGTCATGGGGGTCATCGCCCTGCTGGTGAAGCTGGACTCGCCGGGCCCGGTTATCTTCAAGCAGCGCCGCTACGGCCTGGACGGCGAGCAGATCCTGGTCTACAAATTCCGCTCCATGGCCGTCACCGAAGACGGCGCCGCGATACGCCAGGCCAGCAAGAACGACATGCGCGTCACCCGCCTGGGCGCCATCCTGCGCAAGACCTCGCTCGACGAACTGCCGCAGTTCATCAATGTGCTGCAGGGCCGCATGAGCATCGTCGGCCCGCGCCCGCACGCCGTGGCGCACAACGAGATGTACCGCTCGCTCATCAAGGGCTACATGGTGCGCCACAAGGTCAGGCCCGGCATCACGGGCTGGGCCCAGGTCAACGGCCAGCGCGGCGAGACCGACACGCTGGACAAGATGCAGTCGCGCATCGACTGCGACCTGGACTACCTGCGCAACTGGTCGCTGCAGCTGGACTTTTTCATCATCCTGAAAACCATTCGCCTGGTCTTCAAGGATGGCGCGGCGTATTGATATTCAGAGTTGAGAGATTCGGGATTCGCCGAAGTTTGTTGAGTTTTTTGAGTTTGTTGAAGTGTTGAGTTTTTTTGAAGTTTGTTGAAACCGGAATAACCAAAAAAAAGAAAGGAAAAAAGGCGTGGCCTTGCCAACCCATTAGGACAAAAGGACTATCGCCTCCCCATCATGAATCCGCTATCTTCATCTCATCCCCCCGCGGCTCCCACTCCATGCGGCGACTGCGGGCTGCCCACGACTCCCAGTCTTGCCGTTTCCGGCGCGGAGGGCCCCCTTTCCTTGAGTCCCCATCGCAAACTCCTCCCGATTCCTTTACTGCTGCTGAGCCTGTTCCCGCTCGCCACGTACGCCGACGACCTGGACACGCTGCAGTTCCGGCTGGGACAAAGCATCACCCACGACAGCAATGTCTTTCGGCTGTCCGACTCCGCCAACACGCAGGCGCTGCTGGGAAGGCCGGAGCGCGACGACAACGTGTCGGTGACGACGGCGGGCTTCAAGATCAACAAGCCCTTCGGGTTGCAGCGTTTCGAGTTCGACGCCAATATCGAAGACCATCACTACAGCCGCTTTTCCTACCTGGATTTCACGGCGGTGAACTACGCGGCCGCCTGGCGCTGGAGCTTCACGCCGGCCCTGCATGGCAACCTGACGAGCGACAGCCGCGAGTACGTCGACACCTACGCCGACGTGCAGGGCGCCGGGCAGATCAACCGCCGGACCAACCGCTCGACTATTTTTGACGCGGAATATGAGCTCGACGGCGCATGGCGCGTGGTGGGCGGATTGTTCGAGCGCACCAGTACCAACAGCCAGCCCAACACTTTCGAAGGCGACACCAGGATCCACGGCGCCGAGGCCGGCGTGCGTTATGTTTATCCCTCCGGTACTTCCATGGCCTACCGCTTCAGGGAGGGCAAGGGCGAATACCCGGGCCGCTTCCTGGCGCCGGGGGTTGGCGGCGATTTCACCGACCGTGAGCATGAGTTCCGTGTTGACTGGGCGCCCAGCGCCAAGACCATGCTGCGGGCCAAGGTCGCGCACCTGGACCGTAACCACGACGGCCTGGGCGCGCGCGACTTTTCCGGTGTGACCGGCCAGCTCGACGCGGCCTGGTTCATCACGCCGAAAACCACCCTGGCCGGCGGCCTGGTGCGCGAGCTGGCCAGCTACCAGACCACCACCGCCAGCTATTACGAGGGCTACCGCTTCTTCATTGCCCCGACCTGGAAGCCCACCGAAAAAACCGCCGTGCGCCTGCGCTACGACCACGGCGCGCGCGACTTCAAGGGCCCGCTGCCGGGCTTCGCGGCGACCAACCGCCGCGATACCACCAACCTGCTGTCGCTGGCGCTGGAATGGCAGGCGATGCGCGCGCTCAAGTTGACCGCATCGATGCAGAGTGACAGGCGCAAATCGAATGAGCCGGGTTTTGACTACAAGAGCAATTCCTTCGGTCTGTCAGCCGACGCAAGTTTTTGATGAGAGCTTCCCATGGCCGGCCCTTCCTGCTTTTGAATTTTCCTGAATCCACGCTTTCCCGAGAGGCCACAAGATGAACCCGCTGATGCTGAAATCCATGACCCGATACCTTCTGGCTCCGCTGCTGTGCGCGCTTGCCGCGCCGCTGTGGGCTCAAACCGCCCCGACGGCCCCGCCGCCGCCCGCGGCGCCTCCTGCCGTGCAGGCCGCGGCGACAACGACGCCGGTGGCGCCGGCTTCGGTGGCGGCCACGCCCAGCCTGCCCAACAGCCAGGACTACCGGCTGGGCGCCGGCGACGCCATCGGCGTGCAGGTCTACCAGAGCCCGGATCTTTCCATCGATGCGCGTGTATCCGAAAGCGGTGTGATCAGCTATCCGCTGGTGGGCAGCGTGCAGCTCGGCGGGCTGACGATCGCCGAGGCCGAGAAGAAGATCGGCGACGCGCTGCGCAGCGGCGGCTTCGTCAAGGTGCCGCAGGTCAACATCGTGCTGCGCCAGGTGCGCGGCAACCAGGTGGCGGTGCTGGGGCAGGTGAGCCGGCCCGGCCGCTTCCCGCTGGAGACCTTCAACACCCGTGTCAGCGACATGCTGGCCGCAGCCGGCGGCACCACCCCGACCGGTGACGACGTGCTGATCGTCACCGGCCAGCGCGACGGCAAGCCGTTTCGCAAGGTCATCGACATCCCGGGGCTGTTCCTCAACGCCAAGTCGGACGAGGACATTGTGGTGACCGGCGGGGACACCCTGTACGTCAACAAGGCCCCCATGTTCTACATCTACGGCGAGGCGCAGCGCCCCGGCCCCTACCGCATCGAGCGCGGCATGACGGTGATGCAGGCGCTGGCCCAGGGCGGCGGCCCCACGGTGCGCGGCAGCCAGAATCGCCTGAAGCTGCATCGCCGCGACGCCTCGGGCAAGGTGGTGGAGACCACGCCGAACCTGAACGACCCGGTACGTCCCGAGGACGTGCTGTACGTCCGTGAAAGCCTTTTCTAAACAGCCATGACTGGAAAGCCATGACACTCCATCAATTTTTACTGATCCTGCGGGCCCGCTACGGCGTGGCCCTGCTGGTGATTCTGCTGGCCATCTCGGCGGCTTTGGCGGTCAGCCTCGTGCTGCCGAAAAAATACACGGCGCAGACCGCCGTGCTCGTCGACGTGCGCTCTCCCGACCCGGTGGCCGGGGCCGGTAGCGCGCCCATACAGGGCCTGGTGGCGCCCAGCTACATGGCCACGCAGGTCGACATCATCGGCGGTGACCGCGTCGCCCAGCGCGTGGTGAAGACGCTCAAGCTCGACGAGAACCCGCGCACCAAAGAGCGCTGGCTGGAAGCAACGGAAGGCCGCGGCACGCTCGAAGGCTGGATCGCGGATTCGCTGCAGAAGCGCCTGGACGTGCGGCCCGCGCGCGAAAGCAATGTGATCAACATCACCTACAAGGGCAGCGAGCCCGAAGAGGCCGCCAACGTCGCCAACGCCTTTGCCCAGGCTTACCTCGACATCAACCTGGCGCTGAAGACCGAACCCGCCCGCATCTATGCGGAATGGTTTGACGAGCAGACCAAGGCCTCGCGCGCCAAGCTCGAAGAAGCCCAGGCCCGCCTGTCCGAATATCAGCAAAAGGCCGGCATCGTCAGCAGCGACGAGCGCGTGGATTACGAAACCACCAAGCTGGCGGAGCTGTCCTCGCAGCTCACGACGGTGCAGGGCGACACCACCGACAGCCAGAGCAAACGCGGCTCGCGCGGCGACACCATCGCCGAGGTGATGCAAAGCCCGCTGATCAACGGCCTGAAAGCCGACGTGGCGCGGCAAGAGGCCAAGGTGCAGGAGATCGGCGTGCGCCTCGGGGAGAACCATCCCGAGCGCCAGCGCGCCGAATCCGAACTGGCCGCCCTCAAGAGCCGGCTGGCCAGCGAAACCGGGCGCATCAATGCCTCCATCGAAACCACCTACCGCGTCGGCAAGGACCGCGAACGCGAACTGCAGGGTGCCGTCGGCGCGCAAAAAGCCCGCGTGCTGGCCATCAACAAGCAGCGCGACGAACTCAACGTCTACCGCCGCGACGTCGAGTCGGCCCAGCGCGCCTACGAAACCGTGAGCCAGAGCGCCTCGCAGACGCGCCTGCAAAGCCTGACCAACCAGACCAATGTGGTGCGCCTCAATGTGGCGACGCCGCCCGTGATGCCGTCCAGCCCGAGGTTGCTGGTCAACCTGCTGGTTGCCGCGTTCGGCGGGACGCTATTGGGCATCGCCTGCGCCTTGCTGCTGGAGCTCGCCAACCGCCGCGTGCGCTCCGCCGAGGACCTGGTGCAGATGCTGGACCTGCCGGTGCTGGCCAGCATTTCTTCGAGCACGGGCAACACCCGGCTCAGCGGTCCGCGCCGGCTGGCGCTCGGTATGGGAGGATAGACATGAACCGAAACAACAACGCAACGGTGGCGCGCCCCGTTCCCCTGACGGTGCCCAGCAAGCCGGCCACCGGTTCGGCTCGCTCGATAGGCGCCATCCTGGTCGATGCCGGGCGGCTCTCGCCGCTCGATGCCGAGCGCATCGTGCATTTCCAGAAGGACCGCGGCGCCCGCTTCGGTGACTCCGGCAAAGCGCTGGGGCTGCTCACCGACGACGACGTGCGTTATGCGCTGTCGGTGCAGTTCGACTATCCCTACCTGGCCCGCGAAAGCAATTTGAGCCGCGAACTGGTGGCGGCCCACCACCCGAACAGCCAGCCTGTTGAGCAACTGCGCGCGCTGCGCAGCCAGCTGATGCTGCGCTGGTTCGACACCGGCCCGGACCGCCGCGGCCTGGCCATCGTCAGCGCCGGCTCACGGGAGGGGCGCAGCTATATCTCGGCCAACCTGGCCATCGTGTTTTCGCAGCTGGGCCTGCGCACCCTGCTGATCGACGCCGACATGCGGGCACCGCGCCAGCACCTGCTGTTCAACCTCGGCAAGGGCGCCGGCCTGTCGGACATGCTGGCCGGCCGCGCCGGGCTGGAGGCCGTGGTCAGTGTCGCGGCGCTGCAGGACCTGTCGGTGCTGCCGGCCGGTGTCATTCCGCCGAATCCGCAGGAGTTGCTGGGCCGGCAGGAGTTTTCGCGGCTGCTGCAATCGCTGGGCCAGGACTTCGACATCATCATCATCGACACGCCGCCCGCCAGCGAGTGCGCCGACGCCCACACGGTGGCGGTGCGCGCGGGCGCGGCGCTGGTGGTGGCGCGTCAGAACACCAGTTCGGTGCCGCAGATGACGCGCTTCACGCACAGCCTGCGTGAGTTCGGCGTGGCGATGGTGGGCTCGGTGCTTAACGATGCTTGAGGCGATGCAGGAGGCGTCCGCCCGAGAGGCGGTCCGCCGCAGCCAGCAGCGCCGCGCCCAGCAGGCCGCCGGCCGCGTCGGCGGCCAGGTCGGCCCAGCTCGCACTGCGGCCCGGCAGGAACACCTGGTGCAGCTCGTCCATGCCACCGACAAGGAGGGCACCCGCGAGGCAGCACAGGACCATGCGCCAGCCGCGCATGCCGCCAGCCAGGCCGGCGGCCATGCCGACCACGGCAAAGGTCAGCAGATGGGCCAGCTTGTCCCAGGGCGCGGGAAACAATCCCACGGCCACCGGCTGGGCGCCGCCCACGTACAGCACCGCGGCGCTCATGACGACCGTCAGCGCCGCGAGGACGCGCACGGTGCGCTGGAAATTTTCAAGGGAAAGTGCTTTGGCCATGAGCCCGATTTTCTCATGGCGCAGTCCCGCGAGCGGAGAGTTTCATGCTGAATCCCGCTGTCGACAGCCCGACCGACTGGCGTGGGCGCTGGTCGCTGCTGCTGGAGAAGATCGAGCGTGTGCAAAGCCCCGCCCAGGGACAGGCCTTGCTGGCTGAATTGAGCCAGCCCCGCGCGCCGACGGTGCTGGCCTTCGCGAACGCGCACGCGATGAATTCCATGGCGGTGTCGGCGCCTTTTTTTGACGCGATGCAGTCGGCCGACAGGGTGCTCAGGGACGGCTCGGGCATGGCCACGCTTTTCAAGCTGCTGCGCATGGAGCCCGGCCTCAACCTCAATGGCACCGACCTGATTCCGCAATTGATACGCGCATTCGACGGCCGCGGCATCGCGCTGTTCGGCACGCGCGAGCCTTACCTCGACAAAGCCCGGCAGCGCGTGCGTGAGGAGCTTGCCCCGCACAGCGAGGTCATACACGCCCACGGTTTTCTCGACGTGCATGCCTACGCCCTGCTGGCGGCGGAGCACCGGCCGGCGCTGATCGTGCTCGGCATGGGCATGCCGCGGCAGGAAGAAGTCGCGGCCCAGCTGCGCAGCGTACTGGGCTTTCCCTGCCTGATCGTCTGCGGCGGCGCCATCATCGATTTCCTGGGCGGCAAGACACCGCGCGCGCCGATGTGGATGCGCCGGGCCGGGCTGGAGTGGGTGTTCCGCCTTGCGCTTGAGCCGCGCCGGCTGTTCCAGCGTTATGTGGTCGGCAATCCGCTGTTCCTCACGCGGGCACTGCGGCTGGCGTCACTTAGCCGGCGCTGATCCGGAGCCGCTCAAAAACCCTCCTGGCGTTGTTGCAGCCGCCTTGCCGTGCTGGAGCACTGTCTGCGGCGTCGCGCCTAGCCAGGACCGCTTCGCTGGGTTTTGTGAGCAGCTCTAGCTGGCGTTAATGCCAGCGTCCGTAGCTGCTGTTGCCGAATGGGCGGCCTGGGCCACGGGAATGTCTTCCTCGTCGTACCGGTTGTCCACGTCGGGCGTGCAGTCGCGCCTGACGATCTTCCCGGGATTGCCGAGCACCACTGAATAGGGCGGAACATCCTCGAACACATAGGCGCCGCCGGCAACACGGCTGCCTTTGCCCACGGTGACGCCGCCCACGATGATGGCGTGCGGGCCTATCCAGACCTCGTCTTCGATCACCGGGTACAGGGTGTGCCTGCGGCCCTGCGCATCGATATGGTCGCGCTGGCCCAGCGTGACGCCATGGAACAGCGTGACGTTGCGGCCTATGCGCGCGCCTGCGTTGACGACGATGCCGCGCCCATGGGTGAGCGCCAGCCCAGGGGCGATCTCGGTGCGCCAGGGAATCTCGATGCCGGCCAGCTGGCTCGCCAGGCGGTAGAGCAGCCGCGCGGGCAGCACGGCCAGCAGGCGCCAGCTGGGCGGCAGTTGCTGCGCGGCCTGGCACAAGCGCAGGCAGGCGAGCACACGAAACGCCGGGTCCAGCAGCGCGGCCTTGAGGGTGGACTGGGCGTCGGTTTGCCCGGACTTTCGGTAGGTGTCGGCTTTCAGGGCGTGCATATCATGTTGTCCAGGGTGGGCTGGCTGGCGGCGGGTGCGCAGAACCACAAGGCGGAGTCGCGCAGGCCGTCGGCATAGGGTGTCCATTGCACGCCCAGCTGCCGGGTGGCCGCCTGCGTGTCCAGGTGTATGTGCTGCGACCACAGGCCCAGCAGGCCCGGCGGCAGGGCGTCGGGCAGTTTCAGGCCGTGGCTGCCCAGCCGCCTCAGGGCCAGCTCGGCCGCCTTGAGCGGAGGGCCGCAGAGCCAGGCGTCAAGCTGGAGCCGGCGCCGGCCCAGGCGGCGCACGGGCGTAGCCTTGATCTCCAGGGCCAGGTCCACAAAATACTCGTTCCAGCGCGGGCTGTCGGGCGTGGCCAGATTGAACACCGGCATTTCGCCCGGCGCCACCGGCAGTTGCAGCGCCAGCAACAGCGCCTGGCAGACGTCGTCGACGTGGACCAGGTTGGCCCAGCCGTCGCCCGCGATGCCCAGGTCGCCCAGGCGGCCGGCCTGCAGCCAGCGGCCTATGCGTCCCACCCACAGCTGGCTGCCAGGGCCGAAGACGCAGCCGGGCCGCAGCAGGACCGCCTCGCCGCCGTGCTGCACGAAGTCGCGCATGGCGGCCTCGGCCTCGCATTTGGCCTTGCCGTACCAGCCCAAGCCCGGATCCAGCGGCGCGTCCTCACGCACATTGCCTTCGGCGGGGCCGTAGACGGACATGGTGCTCAGGTGAACAATGCGCCGGCAGTCGGCCTGCAGCGCGGCCTGCGCCAGCGCGCGCGCGCCGCCGGCGATCGAGGCCGCATCGCCCGCCACGCAGTTGACGACGGCATCAAAACCTTTCAGCGCCGATGCCAGTTCGCGCGGGTCGCGGCTGTCGAGTTCCAGCCAGCTCGCGGTGTTTTTCATGTGCCGGGACGCGCCCGTGGCCACGGCCCAGGGCGTGGCGTGCAGCATCTCTAGCAGGCGCGTGCCTATGTGGCCGGAGGCGCCCAGTACCAGGACTTTCATGCGGCCTCCTTCATCTGCAGCGGCGAGCGCTCGGCGCGCAGCTGCCGCGACAGGAAGTCGCCCAGCCGCAGCGACAGCGCGATCAGTGTCAAGGTCGGGTTGGCCTGGCTGGAGGTCGGGAAGACCGCGCTGCCGGCGACAAACAGGTTGCGCACCGAATGCACGCGGCAATCCGCGTCGACCACGCTGCTGCGCGGGTCAGTGCCCATGCGCGCCGTGCCGATGTGGTGGCCGCCGTAGGCGCCGAAGCGCATCAGGTCTTCTTCCAGCGTGTGGCGGTTGTAGTCGAAGCGGGCCTTGCCGCTGCGCTCGAATTCCTGGGCCATCACGTCCAGGGTCGCGCCCACGGAGTCGATGTCGGCGCGGCTGTAGCGCCAGTCGACCTTGAGGCGCGGCATGCCCAGCGCATCGACGCCGCCGGCCAGCGTGACCCGGCTGTGGGCCTGGGGGATCTGTTCGCCGTGCACTTCCAGGCTGAAACGGTTGCTGCGGTTGCGCAGGATCACCGAGGGAAATTTTCGCTCCGCCAGGGTGCGCTTTGCCAGCCAGTGCGCCAGGAAGGCCGTGGTGTCCAGCGGGTCGGCGACGACGTTGAGCAGGTGGCGCGCATAGACGCCGGCCGTCGGCGGCGCGCCGTCCTTCAGGCGCTTGCTGTATTCGTAGCTGATCATCTTGCGCGCCAGGAACAGGCCCGACAGCACGCCGCTGCGGTGGGCAGGGTCGGTGATGCGCGGGAAGTGCAGGCGCGCCACCGCGTTGGCCAGGCCCAGGCGCTGCTGCTCGCTGGCCGCGACCGAGAGGCGGCGCCGGCAATAAATGCCTTCAGGCGAGATCTCATAGCCGTGCCGCACGTCGCGCGTCGGCCCGTGCACCGTCAGCATGCCGACGTTGCCGGCGATGTGGCACATGTAATAACGGCCGACCACGTCGTGCGTGTTGCCCACACCCTGCGGCGCTACGTCGCGCGAGGCCAGCAGCAGCCGCGCGGTCTCAAGCCCGCCCGCGGCCAGCACCGTGCTGCGCGCGGCGACGGTAAATTGCGTGCCGGCCAGCGTGCGCACTTCGAGTTCACGCAGCGCCTGGCCGTCGGTCTGCAGCCCCAGCGCGGTGCAGTTGGCGCCCGTCAGGACCTCGAGCGTGGGCGCCAGCGCCAGCCGCTTGGCATAGCGGCTGCCGAAATGCGTGGGGCAGGAAAAGCGCTCCAGCCCGTTGCTGAGCACGCGCGGGCTGTCGAAGCCGGCGATCAGGGGACCTGTCCCCGGCTCCAGGGCCTCATTCGCGTCATACAGAAAACGCCCGGCCTCGGCCAGGGCGTTGGCGCGCGGGTACCAGGGCAGCAGGTCGCCGTAGGACAGCGGCCAGCCGCTGTGCGGAATATGGGCGCGGGTTTCAAAGTCGATGGGATCGAAAGGCATGCAGCGCCCGCCCCAGATCGCCGAGGAGCCGCCCAGCCGCCGCTGCCGGTATTTGCCGGGCGGGCTGTGCAGCTGTTCGTCGGCGACCTCGCCTTCGTACAGGTCTTGCGTGGGCGCATGCGCCTGCAGCTGGCCCGACTCGAGCAGCAGCACGGCGTGCCCCTGGTCGCTGAGCGACAGTGCCAGCGCGATGCCGGCCGGGCCGCTGCCGACCACGCAGACGTCCGCCTCCAGGCGGCTGCCGTTGGGGATGGCGCCGGCGTCGCGGATCATGCCGCGCCTTCCTGTGAAGCCGCGGCAGGGCGCAGCAGCCGTCCGGCCACGCCGAAATCGCGCTGGTGGATATGGGCCACGCTGGAGAAAAAATGGGCGATGGAAAAGGTCTGCTCGTACAGCGCCCTGCCGTTGCGTTCCAGCGCAGCGCGCAGTTCCGCATCCTGCAGCACGCGGCGCAGGCAGGCCGCGATGCCGGCCACGTCGCCGGGCTGCACAAAGCAGGCATTGACGCCGTCGCTGAGCACCGTCGGTATCTCCCCGACGGGGCTGCACACTACCGCAACACCGTTGGCCAGTGCCTCCAGGATCACCAGCGGCAGGCCTTCATCGTAAGAGGGCAGGACCAGCACGTCGGCGCGCGCCATCAGCCGGGCCACCTGCTGCTGGTCCGACCATCCGGCAAAACGCACGAAGCTGTCTATGCGCAACTGCCGGGCTTTGGCCTCATAAGCTTCGACGTCACCGCCGCCGGCCAGGGTCACTTCCAGGCGGGCCGTGTCGAGGCCGGGCAGGGCCAGCGCCTGCAGCAGGTCGGTCACGCCCTTGCGCTCCGACAGGTTGCCCACGAACAGCACGCGCTGCATGGCGGAATCGCCGGCGACGCGGCGCGCATGGGTGGGCTCGGGCACGCCGTTGATGACGATGTCGACGCGCTCGGGCGCCACGCCCAGCTCCTCGATGACAAAGCGCCGCGCGGCCGAGCCCAGCACCACGACACTGGCCGGCAGCGAGAACACCCAGCGCGTCAGCGCCCGCAGCGGGCGTGGCAGCGACTGGTAAAAATGGTGCAGCTGCGCGGCATGCAGGTGTAGCACCACCGGAACGCCCAGGGCGCGGCAGGCGGCGATGACGGCGCCCTTGCGGAACAGGCTCAGCCGCTCCGCCATGTTGACGTGCACACCGGCCAGCCGGCCACTGAGCCTGCCGCGCGCTATGCGGGCCAGCGCGGTGGCGAGCACCCAGAAGGAATACAGGGCGTTGGCGCCGCCGCGCGTGTCGAGCGGCCTGAGCTCGGCGGCTTCCGCCGAGGCAAGGCTGGCCGAAGAGGCCTGGGCCTGGATCAGGTAATCCGCCACCTTGAACATGCCGCCGCCCAGCGGCGTCCAGGGGCAGGCGATGTAGATGTAGCGGCCTTCGCGTTCGCGGATGGCGGTGCGTGGCAGCGATTCGGTTCGCATCGGGTGATTACTTTCCGGGATGTTGGTAAGAGAGCTTGGGCGCGCCGAACAGGGCGCGCTTGAAGAAGGCGGTCATGGGCCGCTCCAGCCACACATAGGAGAGGCAGCCCGCCACAGCCACGGCCAGGCCGACGGCCAGCATGATGGCCAGGCTGTCCTGCACGCCCAGGCGCTTGAGCGCCTGCACGCCGGCCGGCACCACAAAGGTGTGCGACAGGTAGATCGAATACGAGGCGTCGCCCAGGAAGGACAGGCGCGAAGCCAGCGGCGCGCGCACGGTCCAGGGTTCCATCCAGACGGCGCCCAGCACGATGAGCGCGGCGCCGCAGCCCCAGGTGGCGAAGCGGTCGGCCGAGTGCCCCCAGTCGGGCGCGAACATGTACAGCGCGCCGGCCGCCATCGCCACCAGGCCCGCCAGCGGCCCGGGGCGGCGGAAGTGCAAAAAGGCATGGGCGATGCAGACGCCGAGGATGAACTCGAACACGATGGTCTGGGCGTAGAAGTTCAGCGCGACCGATTCCGGCAGCAACCGCCCCGCCGCGAAGATCAGCACAAAGGCCGCCAGGCAAAACCGGATGCGCGGTGCGCCCAGGGCGATGGCCACGGCGAACACCGCATAAAACAGCATTTCAAAATTCAGGGTCCAGCCGACAGGCAGCGTGGGCTGCACCAGGCCCCAGGGGCTCATGCTGGGGATGAAGAGCAGCGAGGCCGCAAGGTGGCCGGGCTCCACCGAGGAGCGCGCGGCCAGCGCCGGCATGGCCAGCAGCAGGGCCACCTTGAGCAGGGTGTAGAACCAGTAGAGCGGCGCGATCCTGACCAGGCGGCGGCGCATGAAGACCCAGGCCGCGTCCATGCGCGCCGGCCCGTCCGCCGGCAGCGAGGCGGTCGACATGGCCATGACAAAACCGCTGATCACAAAAAAGATGTCCACCCCCGCCGAGCCCGCCCCCCAGTAATGGCTGGGCCCGGTTCCGCTGATGTGCATGGAGATGGCCTGGGTGATGTGCATCACCACGACCAGCATGGCCGCGGCGAAGCGCAGCACCTGCACGCCGGTAAATTGCTGCGTTTCGCCTTTCAATGGGCGGCCCCCTGGATTGCAGGGTGATGCGTCATTGCCGAGTCCTTGACAATCCGGCTTGCGATGGCCTCGCGGGCCGGCCGCTGCCGGCGAAGCAGGCCGCGTATGAGGCCTGCGGCATTGAAACACCAGGAAACCACTGAATAAAGTGCCTTGGTTGCGGACCGTTTTCGCCAGGTCATCAACAGCACCGGCGCCGTGGCGATGGCGCAGAAAAACGCCAGGCGCAGGGATGCGGAAACCGGCCAGAACACCAGGCTCGCCATGACCGCCCACCAGCCGAGCACTGCCAGGTACAGGCGCAATTCCCGCAATCCCTCCAAAGCCAGATGCAGGCGCGGCTTGCCCGCCGCCGCGCGGACAAGTTCACCCAGTCCGCAGATATACCGGGTGCGCCAGCGCCGCATCAAAAGGCGATAGGGTGGTGCGTCGTGCCCGAAGTGATTGACGGCATCCACCGGCAAGCGCCAGAGGCGCCAGCCGAGGGCGCGTAGCCTGATGGCCAGGTCAAATTCTTCGTAGCTGTGAAGGTTTCGGTCGGAAAGATAGCCTGCGGCCTCGATGGCGCTGCGGCGGTAAAGCCCGCCGCCGTCGAGCCTGTCCACTTTGCCCGGCCGCAGGTGCGGGGAGTCCCGTTCACCACGCGCCATGTACTCGAGGCTCTCGGTGTTTTGCTCCACCACGCGTCCGCCCACGCCTGCAACATCCTCATGGGCCTCCAGGAAGGCGAGGGCTTTCTCAAGAAAGCCCTCCTGCATCTGCATGTCGCCATCGAGGATATAAATGAAGTCGCCATGCGAATGCTGGTAGCCGAGCTGCGGACCGACGCCGCAGCAGCGCTCATTGGGATTGGCCAGCTGGACGATGCGTATGGGATACGTGCAGGCCAGCTCCACCGTGCGGTCCGTCGAGCAGGAGTCGGCCAGGATGACTTCTCCGCCAACGGCGGAGACGGCGCGCAGCGCACTTTCAATGGTCGCCCGAATGCGTTGTTCTTCGTTCAGGGCCTTGATGACCACGGAGACCCGGCACGAGTGCCAGAGGGGTGTCATTTTTCGGGGCAATTTCTGGTTCATTTTTTATCCTGCTTCGGCGGGGCTGGCCGCCGGTACGGTGCGGCGCACACGCCAGCGCTGCCAGTTCCTGACCAGCGGGCCCGGCATGAAGAGGGCCATGGCAGCCGTCAGCCACCAGCGCTTTCCGCCGGCCGCGCGGCGCGCCTTGATCAGCCAGGCCCAGCCTTCGCGACGATTGCCGACGGCCAGCGCCTGCCGCGCCAGCGTGAGCTGGTACTGGGCCACCAGCCACAGTGCTGAACCGCGCCGCGCGGGTGGCATGGCGCCGGAAAGCGCGCGCTGCTCCATGCGCTCGAGAAAAGGCGGCATGGCCAGCGGCGCATGTCCGCTGCTGAGGCCGCCCTCCACGGCGAGCCGGTAGGCCATCAGCGGCGTGTGGACCAGCGCCACCGGCGCCTGCTCCGCCAGGCGGAACCACAGGTCCACGTCTTCGCCATGCGATTCACCGGGGGGAAAGCAGGGCTGCATCGCCAGCAGCCGCGTGCGCCGTACCGAAACGGCGCTGGTGCACAGCGTGGGCGAGGCCATCCAGCGCCGCGGCAGGTCGGTGACGACTTCGATGTCCGGGTTGCTGTCCATCGCGGGCCAGCGCGGCGGCCACATGTCCAGGGTGTCGGGCACCGGCAGGTAGTCGGTGGCCACGGTGTCGGCCTGGGGGCAGCGCGCCTGTGTCCACACCAGCGTAGCGAGGTAGTCGGGGTGGTGCCAGTCGTCGGCGTCGAGAAAGGCTACCCACTCGCCGCGCGCCAGCGCGATGCCGTGGTTGCGCGCCGCCGAAACGCCGGCGTTGGCCTGGCGCACCAGGCGCACGCGCGGGTCGGTGATGAAGCTCACGAGCTCGGCGCCGCCGTCGGTGGAGCCGTCGTCCACCACGATCACCTCGAAGTCGGTGAAGGTCTGCGCGAGCACCGACGCGAGCGTGCCGCTGATGTAAGGCGCCTTGTTGTAAAGGGGAATGACGATGGAAAATTTCATGGCTTCATCGGTGCAGCCGCGCGGCGGCCAGCGGAGCTTGGGGGGCTCTGGGGTCTCGGGAAAAAGCCGATGCGGCGCGCGGCGCCGGCTGGCGTTTGCGCTCGCGGGCTTCGCGCACGGCGGCGGCCAGCGTCATCAGCAGCAGCACGTGGGCGATCAGTTCAGGGCCGTAGCCGAAGAGCAGCAGCGGCACCTCGCTGATGGCGCGCAGCACCAGCGCCACGAACAGCGCCAGCGTGAGGCCGCCGCTGGCGCGGGCGTAGCGGATGGACAGCACCAGCAGCACCAGCGCATACAGCACCAGCGCCACCGCGCCCACCGTGCCCGAGCGCGACAGCGTGTCCATGAACTGGTTGTGCGCATGGGTCGCATTGGGCATACCTATGGCTTCGCGAAAGGTCGCGTCCCACAAGGTCGGCCCGTAACCGAACACCGGGTTGCGCTGCCATTCGTCATAGGCGATGGCCCAGATCTGGTCGCGCCCCGTCATGGACGCCAGCTGCGCGCCCTGGGCGCTGTCGAAAAAGCTGCTCAGGCGCGCATCGATGTCGCCGAACATCAGCAGGGCGGCAAGGCCGACGACGGCGGCCATGAAAGCCAGCAGCGAGACGATGCCGAACTCCGGCCTCACCGGGTCGCCCACACGGCGCATGAAGCTGGGGCCCTGGCGAACGATGAGGATACAGGCGGAGCATAGCGTGAAGGAAATCCACGCGGTCTTGGATTGCGCGAGGAACAGCACGAACAGGCCCATGGCCCAGGCCAGGCGGTTGAGCCACACACGCTGCAAGGGGCGCGCAAGCAGGCACAGCAGGCCGAGTTGCGCCAGCATGCCCAAGGACACGGCATGGGGCGCCAGGCCCGCCAGGCGCGGCACACCCGGCAGCAGGCCCTGGGTGTAAGAGGCGTCCAGCACCAGGCTGGGCTTGAAAGGAACCAGCAGCAGCCCGGCGGCGATGAAGAGCAGCAGGGCGTTGCGTGCCGCGCTAAAGGCCAGGTCGCGTTCGGTGGCCGTTGCCAGCACGGCCGCGAAGCCTATCACCAGCGGGTACACATAGTCGTGCGACAGATGCGGGTGCGCCCCCAGCAGTGCCGGCGCGGCCACGGTGCCCAGCCAGAAAAGGAGAAAGGCCACCGGTAAAGCGGAGGGCGCCTGAGCGGCCTTGCCACGGCGTATCCAGTGCGTGATCACGCGTTCGCCGGCGAGTGTGAGCAGCAGCAGCGAGGCCATTGGTTGCATCAGCGACACCAGCGGGTGGCGCACCACCACCGCCACTTCGTCGAACTTCATGTTGCTGCTGGACAGGTCGCGGCCCGAAAGAAAGTTGGCCATGGCCACCATCAGCAGGATGGCGTAGAAGATGAAGTGCATATAACCTTGCGCCCGGCGCGAGGTCACATGGACCGCGCCCGCCATGCCCAGCGCCGCGGTGAGCGCCGCCAGGATGGCGCCGGCGACGAGGACTGTAATGACGATGGGCTGGTCCATGTGAGCCGCCTTAAGGATGCTGTTCGCCCAGGGACGCGGGCAGGGCGGAAGCGGCCGTGGGTCGGCGCAGGAACTTCGCCGCGCCGGGCAGGAAACGGATGACCATGTCGGAGGCGTCCGGGCCCAGCACTTGCGGCCGCAGCAGCAGCAACAGCGCCGGCAGTACACCGGCCGCGAGCGCGCCGGCGGCCAGCGAAATCAGCGGCATGTTGAATGTCGCCACGGCGTGCTGCCCAGCCAGCGCGCCGCCGGCACAGAGCGCGCTCAGCAGCAGGCCGCGCCAGGCGTGCGGCAGCAAGGCGCTTGCGCGCAGGTCCAGCGCGCGGAAGGCCGCAGTGGTGATGACGGCCGCGCGCAGCACCAGCAGCCCGCCCGCCACGGCCGCGGCGACATGGATGCCCTGGCCGGCCAGCAGGTAAAAGCCCAGCGCGCCGGTGACGACCAGCGGCAGCTGCAGGATGAACTCATAACGTTTGCGGCCGGTGTTCCACAGCACCGGCGTCGACAGGCCCCAGATGACATAGGCCGGCATGCACAGGAACAGCGCGCCCAGCACCCAGGCCGCGTCGCTCCAGGCCGGCCCGTAGAGCACACGCACGATGTCGCGCGAAATAAACGCCAGGGTCACAAAAGCCGGCAGGCCCAGCACCATGATGGTGGCCAGCATCTGCAGGTAGGCGCGGCCCAGCCGCGGCAAATCGTTTTGCAGGCGCGCGCCGGCCGCCAGGAAAGCCGGCTGCAGCGCGCCCAGCAGCAAGGTGTTGGGCATGGTCGCCAGGTTGTAGGCGACGTTGTAGAGGCCCAGCGCCTGCGCATTGAGCAGGCGCCCTATCAGCACGCGGTCCAGGTTGTTGAGCACCCAGTTGACGATGTTGGTGAAGAACACCGTGTGCCCGGTGCCCACGGCCGAGCGCGCATCGGCATACCAGAACAGCGGGCGTACCGCGTGCGGCTTGAGCGCATAGCTGGCCGCCAGCTGCACCGCCACTTGGACCAGCCAGGCCGCCACCAGCGAGGCCTCGCCCTGGCCCGTCAGTGCCATCGGCAGGCCCACCGCGATATAACCCGCCGCGTAGCTGCCCACCTGTACCAGGCCTACGGCGCGGAAGTTGAGGTCGCGCTGCAGCAGGTAGGTGGCCGGCTGCGCGGCGGCGCCCAGCAGACAGGCCAGCGACAGCCATTCAATGACGGCCAGCGCGCGCGGCTCGCGGAAATAGGCGGCCAGCAAGGGCGCCAGGAGGTAAACGGCCAGCGTTGTCGCCAGGCCCACGATGAGCTGCCAGGTCCAGGCAAAGCGCACGTCCTCGTCGCTGAGTTTTTCGCGCTGCAGCAGGCTCCAGCTGAAACCGAAGCCGGACACAAAGGTGGCAAAGGTCAGCACCACCATACCGATGGCGAACACACCGAAGATGTCCGGGCCCAGCGTGCGGGCCAGGACGACCTGGGCCATCAGCTGAAGCGCGAAGCGGGCAACCGTGGACGCTGCGCTCCATTTGACCGCTGCGACGCCGGGCCGGCCGAGTCCGCTTACGCTCAATGCCTTCCCTCCTTGTAGCGCCGCACGGCGATCACGCCCATCAGCACCAGGGTGGCCAGCAGCATGCCGTAGGAGCGCCAGCCGGACTCGCCGGCCTCCGGTTCGTCATCGGCCGCGAAGGCCTGTGGCGGGTTGGGGCGTGGGCGTATGTCCGGGCTGTAGACGGCGCGGACCTTGACCGTATCGGCGTCGGCCTGCAACTTCATGGGCGTGTTTTTGGCGGCGCTTGCCTTGGCGGCGAGCGCCTGCGGTGGCGGCTGGTCGGAAGAATCGGAGTAGGCCGATGCTGACGCCATCCAGGTGGCCAGAATGGCGGAAATGAGGGCTTTAAGCATGAATTTCTCCTCGGTCAAAGCAGGAGATGAGTGTCTTGTGCAGTGCAGCAATCGGCAATAGTCCGAACGGCTCATGGCCTGTTTTGTGCTGGTGAAAGCAGATGTGTTTTGTGCGCATGGGGCACCTGTTTTGCGCCGTGGCGAATCACACGCTGACCGCTGGGCGGATGGGTCCGTTCGGGCTATTGCGCACGGGCGCCGGGGCGTGCGTGGCGGGGCTGCCGGAGGGCAAGGTCCGGTAGCCGTCGGGGTTGCGTTGCTGCCAGTGCCAGGAATCGCGGCACATGTCGTCGATGTTGCGCATGGCGCGCCAGCCCAGCAGGCTGCCGGCCAACGATACGTCGGCAAAATACTGCGCCACGTCGCCCGCGCGCCGCGGAGCGAATTCAAACGGGATGGGCTGGCCGCTGGCGCGCTCGAAGGCGCGCACCACGCCCAGCACGCTGGTGCCTTCACCGGTTCCCAGGTTCACTGTGAAGCTCTCGCCCTTGGCCAGCAGCGCCTGCACGGCGGCCACATGGCCGGCGGCCAGGTCGGACACGTGCAGGTAGTCGCGCACGCCGGTGCCGTCGGGCGTCGGGTAGTCGCTGCCGAAGACCTGCAGGCGAGCCCGCTTGCCCACGGCCACCTGAGTCACGAAAGGCATCAGGTTGTTGGGGATGCCGTTCGGATCTTCGCCGATCAGGCCGCTGGGGTGTGCGCCCACCGGGTTGAAGTAGCGCAGCACGCCGGTGCGCCATGACGGATCCGACACGCGCAGCGAAGCCAGGATGTTTTCGCACATGAGCTTGCTCTCGGCATAGGGGCTCTCGGGCGCGCAGGGGAAACCTTCATCAATCGGCACGCTGGCCGGGTCTCCGTAGACGGTGGCGCTCGAGGAAAACACCACGGAGCGGCAAGCGGCGGTGGTGGCCATGGCCTCCAGCAGGCTGAGCAGGCCGCTCACGTTGTTGCGGTAGTACATCAGGGGCTGCTGCACGCTTTCGCCGACGGCCTTGAAGCCGGCGAAGTGCACGGCGGCGACACAGCGGTGGCGCCGCAGCACCTCGGCCACAAAGGCGGTGTCCAGCACGTTGCCTTGTTCGCAGGGAACGCTGCGGCCCGTCAATTGCGCCAGCCGCTCCAGCACGGCCGGGTGGCTGTTCGAAAAGTCGTCGAGGATGACCGGCTGCAAGCCGGCCTCCACCAGGGCCACAAAAGTATGGCTTCCGATATAACCTGCGCCGCCGGTCAGCAGCACGCTGGGAATGTTTTTTGTCATTGGATCAATAGATATGAAGCTGACGGGCAGCGGGTAGATGCGCCAAAAAACGCTGACACATACGGCCTGGCCGCCGGTGAATTGGCGCGGCCACATCCCGTACCTGGGATAGCTCCAGTGTCTTTGTGGCGATGAGGGAAGGCGTGTCAGCGTAAGCCGCAAGCCTGCGTCGGATGCCCGGACACAGGCCTTAAAGCGTGTCGAATCGTTCGGTAAGCACTTGTGAATGGCGCGCCGAAACCGCCTGCGGACGGGGGCGTTTGCCGTGCGCTCGCTGCAGGGCGCGTTTTGCCGCGCCGACAGAAAGTCACAAAGGTTTCCAGGCTTGTGCCGCGTATCTGTGGCGTGCACGCGACTGAAAGGCAAAGGCCGCATGCAGGATGCGGCCTTTGGAAAATCGCGCGGGTTCTTCCGGATACTTCCGGGTTCTCCTGCTTTGGCAGAGAGCCGGAAGAATGCCTGTCAGACCTATCGCTATCGCATCTCGAGAGAAAGATGCGTGGGGCTCAGCGATGCCAGGAAGTCCCCCGCATCGAATGCTTCACCCGCGGTCAGGACGCCGGTGGTTTTGACCTGGCCGCCGAGGACGCGTGCCATGGCCTCGACCACGAGGGGAGCGGTGAAGCCGTAGATGTCCCGCCCGCGGGCGGTGGCGCGGCGTTCCTCGCCGCCGCGGCGCGCGAGCACTTCCACCACAAAGGTTTGCGTCGACAGCCCGCTGTCGTCACCGGCCACGGGCGCCTGCGGGTTCGGGTCGGTCAGGTCCTTGACGGCCGTGGCCGTCATGTAGGAACGGATCTCGGGAACCTTGAGGTGGCGTGAGATCGTCACCGTGTCCGCCATGGTGAATTCCGCGATGACTGGTTGCTTTCCCAGCGGCGCGGCAAAGGTCCATTCAGCGGCCGGTGCTGCTTCCGTGGTGTAGCCGATTTTTCCGTCCGCGAAAACGACCCGGCGGCCGTCCCGGCGCTGCTTGGATACTTGGCCGGCGATCAGGGTCCCCGGCGTTGGCCGCCAGCTGTCAAGCCCGTAGGCGATGGAAATTTCGTCCGCCGAAGTCCAGTCGCCCATGGCCGCGGTTGCCAGCAAGTCGCCGAGTCCGCCGAAAAAGGCCATGGCGTGCACCACAACGATGCCGGCTTCACGTGCGCGATCCGCGAAGAGATTGAAGGTGTCGATGTTGGCTTCTATTTCGGCCGCGACATCCAGGTAGGGAATCCGCGCGCGCATGGCGGCTTCGATCAGCGGTGCGGAGGTGCTGGCAAACGGGCCGGCGCAGTTGATGACCGCCGCGGCGCCCGCCAGCGCACGGTCCAGCGAGATGGGGTCGTCGACCGATGCGGGCCGCAGTGCCAGACCGGGGTATTCCGTGCCGAACGCTTGCAGCTTGCCGGCATCGCGCCCCGAGAGGATGGGCGTCCAGCCTCTGCGGCGCAACTCCTTGACCACGAATTGCCCGGTATGCCCATAGGCGCCGTAGACGGTCACTGTCTTGTTGGATGTCATCACGAATTCCCCTTGTTGAAGTTATTTGTTGAGCTGTTTTTGTCAAAACGATACAGATCTGTAGCGTTTTGGATAATGTAAAGTACAGATCTGTAGCGTGTCAAGCGGAGCCGTCCAAAAATCCCTCCTGGCGTTGTTGCGTCGCCTTGCCGTGCTGGTGCACTGTCTGCGGCGACGCGCCTAGCCAGGACCGCTTCGCTGGGTTTTGTGAACGGCTCTTAAAGGAAATATCGTGAAAAAAAGTCTTTCGGTAGCCAATAGAGTGAGTGACGAACAGGGTGTTCTGAGCGTGCGCGACCGGGTGTTGGAGACGGCGGCGACGCTGTTCTACCGGGAGGGCGTCAGGGCGGTCGGCGTCGACCTGGTAGTGGAACGCTCAGGCGTCGCCAAGACCAGCTTGTACCGGCACTTCGCGACCAAGGATGATCTTGTGGTGGCATTCCTCGAGCGCGAGGACGCCGAATATTGGGAGGACTGGGAAAGCGTCGCGGCGCGGGAGCCGGACGATGCCGAGGCGGAACTGCAGGCGCACCTGCGCTGGATCGCCGAGCACATCGCCGCGCCCAGGTACCGCGGCTGCCCCTTCCTCAATGTAGCGACCGAGTTCCCGGAACCAAGCCATCCCGCCCGCGCGGTTTCCATGCGCAACAAGATGGAGTTGCTGCGCCGCCTGGCCGTGATGGCAAAGAGGATGGGGGTTCGCAAGCCCGACGATCTGGCCGGCCAGCTTGTGCTGCTGATCGACGGCGCATATATGAACGGCCCGCTGCTCGGCAAGAAGGGGCCTGCGAACTCACTCGTGACGGCGGGACAGGCCTTGATGGCTGCCGCGCCGCGCCGCTGATACCAGGACAAAAGAAAAAGCCCTTCTCAAGACGAGAAGGGCTTTTTTGATGGAGGCGCTTCGGTGTTTACATGCCGGCGTAATTCGGCCCGCCACCGCCTTCGGGCGTGACCCAGACGATGTTCTGTGTCGGGTCCTTAATGTCGCAGGTCTTGCAGTGCACGCAGTTCTGCGCGTTGATCTGCAGGCGGTCGGAGTTGTCGGGGTTCTTCACGAACTCGTAGACGCCGGCCGGGCAATAGCGGCTTTCAGGGCCGGCGTATTTGGCCAGGTTGATGCTGACAGGCACGCTCGCGTCCTTGAGCGTCAGGTGCGCGGGCTGGTGTTCTTCGTGGTTGGTGTTCGAGACAAAGACCGAGCTCAGGCGATCGAATGTGATCTTGTTGTCGGGCTTGGGGTACACGATGGGCGTGCACTCGG
This sequence comes from Polaromonas sp. P1_H6, assembly GCF_056405195.1. Lineage (NCBI taxonomy): Bacteria > Pseudomonadati > Pseudomonadota > Betaproteobacteria > Burkholderiales > Comamonadaceae > Polaromonas > Polaromonas sp. P1_H6. The sequence continues at coordinate 9,876 of NZ_JBFUCN010000026.1, read as the reverse complement.
CGGCCGGCTTGAGTTTGGCGTAGTCGGGAATGCTGTTGTGGATGGTCCAGGGCGGGCTCTTGAAGCCCAGCTTGGGCAGCAGCCAATGCTCGATGCCGGTCATGAAGGCGCCGACGTAGAGGCCCTTCTTGAACCAGGACTTGAAATTGCGCGACTGGTTCAATTCCGCCGCGAGCCAGCTTTTGGCATAGGCCTCGGGGTACGCGGCCAGCTCGTCGTGCTGGCGGCCGGCGGTGACGGCGTCATAGGCGGCTTCGGCGGCCAGCATGCCGGACTTGATGGCCGCGTGGCTGCCCTTGATGCGCGCCGCGTTGAGGTAGCCGGCTTCGCAGCCGATCAGCGCGCCGCCCGGGAACACGGTTTTGGGCAGGCTCAGTGCGCCGCCCGCGGTGATGGCGCGCGCGCCGTAGCTGATGCGCTTGCCGCCTTCAAGATACTGCTTGATGCTGGGGTGGGTCTTCCAGCGCTGCATTTCTTCAAACGGGCTCAGGTAGGGGTTGCTGTAATCCAGGCCGGTGACCATGCCCAGCGTGACCTTGTTGTCCTCGAGGTGGTACATGAAGCCGCCGCCGTAGGTCTGGCTGTCCATGGGCCAGCCGGCGGTGTGGATGACCAGGCCCGGTTTGTGTTTGGCCGGGTCGATTTCCCAGAGCTCTTTGACGCCGAGCGCGTAGCCCTGCGGGTCGCGGCCTGCGTCGAGCTTGAAGCGGCTGATCAGCTGGCGGCCCAGGTGGCCGCGCGCGCCTTCGGCGAACACGGTGTATTTGCCGTGCAGTTCCATGCCGAGCTGGAAGTTGTCGGTGGGCTGGCCGTCCTTGCCGATGCCGAGGTTGCCGGTGGCCACGCCCTTGACGGAACCATCGTCGTTGTAGAGCACTTCGGCCGCCGCGAAGCCCGGGAAGATTTCAACGTCCAGCGCCTCGGCCTGCTGCGCCAGCCAGCGCACCACATTGCCGAGGCTGATGACGTAGTTGCCTTCGTTGTGAAAGCAGTCCGGCACAAAAAAGGCCGGTGTCTTGATCGCGCTTTTTTCGCTGAGGAAGAGCACCTCGTCGGCGGTGACGGGCTGGTTCAGCGGCGCGCCCTGAGCCTTCCAGTCGGGCAGCAGTTCGGTCAGTGCTTTCGGGTCCATCACCGCGCCCGAGAGGATGTGGGCGCCGGGCTCCGATCCCTTTTCGAGCACCACGACGGAAACGTCCTTGCCTTTTTCGGCCGCGAGCTGCTTGAGCCGAATCGCGGTGGCCAGGCCGCCGGGGCCGCCGCCCACCACGACCACGTCGTATTCCATCGCCTCACGGGGGCCGAACTGGGCCAGAATTTCTTGGGTATTCATCGGGGACTCGCTGATAATGATTTTCAGGAAGGATTGTCGGTCTCGCGTTGGATTTTATGTCGCGAATGCAGCGATGCGAACGGTCGTTCTCTTTTGTACGGTTTAAATTGAGAGAGGAGCCTCTAATGGCTTACAGCATTGATCTGTCGGGGCGTGTCGCCCTCGTGACCGGCGCCTCGGGCGGGCTGGGCGCCCAGTTCGCCAAAACACTGAGCGCCGCCGGTGCAGCCGTGGTGCTGGCCAGCCGCAGGCTGGACAAACTCAAGGACCTGCGCGCGCAGATCGAGGCGGCCGGCGGCGACGCGCACGTGGTGGAGCTTGACGTGACCGACCACGCCAGCATCAAGGCCGGCGTGGCCCATGCTGAAACCGAAGTCGGCCCCATCGACATCCTGGTCAACAATTCGGGCGTGAGCAACACGCAGCGCATCCAGGACGTGGATGAGGAAGACTACGACTTCGTCTTCAACACCAATGTGAAAGGCGCCTTCTTCGTGGCGCAGGAAGTCGGCAAGCGCATGCTGGCCCGTTCGCGCGGCGCCGGGCCCGGCAACTATGCCGGCGGCCGCATCATCAACATAGCCTCCATGGCCGGGCTGCGTGTGCTGCCGCAGATCGGCGTGTACTGCATGAGCAAGGCGGCCGTGGTGCAGATGACCAAAGCCATGGCGCTGGAGTGGGGCAAGTTCGGCATCAACGTCAACGCGATCTGCCCCGGCTATATTGACACCGAGATCAACCACCACCACTGGGAGACCGAGCAGGGCAAGAAGCTGGTGCAGATGCTGCCGCGCAAGCGCATCGGCAAGCCGCAGGACCTGGACGCGCTGCTGGTGATGCTGGCCAGCGGTGAGAGCCATTTCGTCAACGGCGCGGTGATAGCGGCGGATGACGGCTTTGGCGTTTGAACCGATTCACAACGTCAATCAATTCGGAGAGAGAGAGAACAACATGATGGATTCCGTAGTGCCTTACCTCGGCCCGATAGGCCTGATCTTCCTGGCCTTGCTCGCGGGCGTGGTCAGCCCCGGCCCCAGCTTTGTGCAGGTCGCGCGCATCGCGGTTTCGCGTTCGCGCGCCGACGGGCTGGCCGCCGCGCTGGGCATGGGACTGGGCGCGCTGGTGTTTGCCATGCTGGCACTGGCCGGGTTGCAGGCGCTGCTGGCGGCTTTGCCTGGCGTCTACATGGCGCTCAAGGTTGTCGGCGGCCTGTACCTGATGTGGATCGCCGTCCAGATCTGGCGCGGCGCGCACCAGCCGCTCGAGATGGGCGGCGACGAAAAGGGCGCCTCGCGCCGCACGGTGCTGCAATCGTTTCGCCAGGGGCTGGTGACGCAGCTCAGCAATCCCAAGATCGTGGTGGTCTACAGCAGCGTGTTCGCGGCGCTGCTGCCCGCGCGGTTTCCCCTCCCGGCTGCCTTGCTGGTGCTGGCCGGCGTGCTCGTGATGGAAACCGGCTGGTATGCCGTGGTGGCGGTGGTGCTGTCTTCGTCCGTGCCGCGCGCCGCCTATCTGCGCAGCAAGGCCGTGGTGGACCGCACAGCCGCCGGCGCCATGGGCTTGCTCGGGTTGCGCCTGGTCGCGACCGCGCACACCGCCTGATGCCTGATAGATGCTGACGGGCATTCTGGCCGGGCTCGCGGCGGGTGCGCTGTGGGGCCTGGTGTTTGTGGCACCGCGCATGCTCGAAATGGGCGTGGGCGGCTATTCTTCGATCGACCTCACGGCCGGGCGCTTTGCCGTCTACGGCGTGCTGGCCGTGCTGGTGATGCTGGCGGGCCTGCGCAGCCGCCGCCTGCCCACGCTGCGCCAGGCCTGGGCCGCGCTGTTCATGAGCATCCTCGGCTTCAGCGGCTACTACCTGCTGCTGGTACTGGCCATACGCGACGCGGGCACTGAAGTGCCTTCGCTCGTCATCGGCACCATCCCTATCTGGGTGATGCTGCTGGGCAAGCCGCGGAGCCTGCGCTGGGCCGCGCTGCTGCCGGGGCTGGCGCTCACGCTGGCCGGGCTGGCGCTCATGATGGGGTCCACACACGAAGCCGGCCAGGGCACGGCCACGCATTTCTGGCGCGGCATGCTGTTCGTGACGGCCTCCCTGGTGTGCTGGACGGCTTTCGCCATCCTTAATTCCGCCTGGCTCAAGCGCCATCCTGAAGTCAATGCCACCGACTGGGCCAACTGGCTGGGCGTGGCCACCGGCCTGGGCGCGCTGCTGATGTGGGGCGTGGCGGGCTCGGATGCCGGCGTGCTGGCCGGGCGTGAAGACCGATGGATGTTTGTGCTGCTGTGCGTGGTCGCGGGCGCGGGTTCGACCTGGCTGGCCACCATCCTCTGGAACATGGCCAGCCAGCGGCTCAGCGCCAGCCTGTGCGGCCAGCTCATCGTCAGCGAAACAATTTTTGCGCTGCTGTATTCCTTTGCCTGGGACGGCCGCTGGCCGACCCTGGTACAGCTCACCGCCTGCGTGTTGTTCACGCTGGGCATTCTTGCCTCCATACGGGCGCACCGCTAGGTGCGATGGCCATCATGAAGATTGAAATCCCCGAGAAGAAAAAGCTGGTCCATGAGATGGTCATCCCGATCCGCTGGGGCGACATGGATGCCATGGGCCACCTCAACAACGGCAGCTACTTCCGTTACCTGGAAACCATACGCATAGACTGGATGTACGGCATCGGCTGCAAACCCGATCCGTTGGGCGAGGGCCCGGTCATCGTCAACGCTTTCTGCAACTTCTACAAGCAGCTCGAATACCCGGGCGACGTGCTGATGAAGATGTATGTCAGCGACCCGGGCCGCAGCACTTTTGAAAGCTGGGCGACGATGGAGCGCAGCGATGCACCGGGCGTGATCTGCGCCGCGGGCGGCGCCACCACCATCTGGGTGGATTTTCCGGCGCAGAAGTCAAGGCCGCTGCCCGACTGGATGCGCAAGCTGATCGAGGATTAAGTTCTCAACGAACTACGCGAAACTTGTCGGCGTGCTCCTTGAACCAACGCTGGGCAAGGCTGCGCGTCTGCTGCCCGGGCTCCACAAACGCTTCCTGGTCCGGATGGAAGCCGCGCTTGAAGTAGGCCAGCAATGGGCCCGTGGTGTACCACATCGCCCCCTTGCGGCCCCAGAAGAATTTGAGTGCGCTCCACCAGGTCCCGGGCTTGAACAGGGTGCCGTCGTGCCACAGGTTGAGCACCGTCTGCCGTCCTGAGTCGAAGGTGAACAGCAGCACCGCGTAGATGTACCAGCGTATGCGCCAGGCGTAGTTGCCCTGCACGGCCTGGTAAAGGTCATAGGCGACGGCACGGTGCTCGGTTTCCTCGGCCGCGTGCCAGCGCCAGAGGGTTTGCATTCTCGGGTCGGCGCTGTCCAGCGTGTCGTTGTGGCGCAGCAGGTAGTCGGCCAGCACGGCGGTGAGGTGCTCGTAGGCGGCCGTCACCGCCAGGAAGTGGCGCGGCGCGATGCCTCTTTTCTTCGCGAAGTCGATGCGCGCCGTGGCCCAGTGCTGCCAGCGGTTGACCAGGCCCTGCGTTTCCAGGTGCGCGTTGTAGAGCGCGTGGATGTGGCGGTGCGTGGCCTCCTGGCCTATGAACTGCGCCGCGGCTTCGTGCAGCAAGGCATGCTCGGGCGTCTGCGGCAGCAGCTTCGCGCAGTCGCGCACGGAGTCGATAAAGGATTGCTCGCCGACCGGAAAGCTCATCGACAAGGCATTGTGGTACTGGCTCAGGAAGGCGTCGCCGCCATACCAGTGGCGGTCAAAGCCCTGGCCCAGGTCGACCTCGAGCTTGCGCACGGTCAGGCCGGAGGGGTTGGCCGCTGCGGGATTGGGCGCGGCCGGGGCGATGGGGGGAGCGGTGGCGGTCGAAGTCATGAAATCCTCAGGCCGGCTTGGGCGGTTTGGGCACGCGGCCCATCAAGTAAAACTCGGGGTTGGGTTGCATGTCGCTGAAGCTGGCCATGCGGTTCGAGAGGCCGAAGAAAGCCGTGATCGCCGCGATGTCCCAGGCGTCCTCGTCGTCAAAGCCGTGGCCGTACAGCGCCTCGAAGTCGGCGCCTTCAATCCGGTCGGCCTGCAGGCAGACCTTCATGGCGAAGTCCAGCATGGCGCGCTGGCGCGGCGTGATGTCGGCCTTGCGGTAGTTGACCGCCACCTGGTCCGCGACCAGCGGCTTCTTTTCATAAATCCGCAGGATGGCGCCGTGCGCCACCACGCAGTACAAGCAGTTGTTGGCCGCGCTGGTGGTGGTGACGATCATTTCGCGGTCGCCCTTGGTCAGCGTGCCGCTGGGGTTGGAGCCTTCTTCCTTGAGCATCAACGCATCGTGGTACGCAAAGAAGGCGCGCCATTCGGCGGGTCGGCGCGCCAGTGCCAGGAAGACATTGGGCACAAAGCCGGCTTTTTCCTGTACTTCCAGGATTTTGGCCTGGATGTCTTGCGGCAGGTCTTTCAGTTCGGGCGCAGGATAGCGGGGCGCCGCGCCGGAAGTTTTGGGGCTGGTCATCAGGTCTCCTTCAAGGGCTTTATGAATAAGTGGCTCGGCTTCAAGCGTAAGGCAAGAGGGCGGGTTCGGCGGCGCGGAAGCAGGGCAGCGGGGATGTCATTAATAAAAGCTATGAGATAAATATTTTTAATTGCCTTTGATTATTTTGTTGCGAAACCTAGACTGTGCTTCACAGGCCAACCGCCTGGCAAGCCCAAGCCCTCCAAGTCCTCCAAGCCCTTACACGGCGCCACTTACTCAATAGAAGGTAACCCATCATGGCCGATCACAACACGCAAAGCGAAGCCTCTTGCCCATTCTCGGGCGGCGCCCGCAAACACGCACTGGCTGGCGTCGCAACCAATGCCGCCTGGTGGCCCGAGCAGCTCAACCTCAAGATCCTTCACCAGAACTCCCCGCTGTCCGATCCCATGGGCCTGGCGTTCAACTATGCCGAGGAGTTCAAGACCCTGGACCTGCATGCCGTCGTCAAGGACCTCCATGCGTTGATGACGGATTCGCAGGACTGGTGGCCCGCGGACTACGGCCATTACGGCCCGTTTTTCATCCGCATGGCCTGGCACAGCGCGGGCACTTACCGCATCGCCGACGGCCGCGGCGGCGCGGGTTCCGGCACGCAGCGCTTCGCGCCGCTGAATAGCTGGCCCGATAACGGAAACCTCGACAAGGCGCGGCGCCTGTTGTGGCCGATCAAGCAGAAGTACGGCCGGAAAATCTCCTGGGCCGACCTGATGGTCCTGGCCGGCACCGTGGCCATGGAATCGATGGGATTGAAGACCTTCGGTTTTGCCGGCGGACGTCCCGACGTCTGGGAGCCGGAAGAGATTTACTGGGGACCTGAGTCCGAGTGGATGGGCGACAAGCGTTACACCGGCGATCGCGAACTCGAAAACCCCCTGGGCGCGGTCCAGATGGGCCTGATTTACGTGAACCCCGAAGGCCCGAACGGCAAGCCGGATCCGCTGGGCTCGGCACGCGACATCCGCGAGACCTTCGCCCGCATGGCCATGAACGATGAAGAGACCGTGGCGCTGACCGCCGGCGGGCACACCTTCGGCAAATCCCATGGCGCGGCCAATCCCGGCGAGCATGTCGGCCCCGAGCCCGAGGGCGGCAGCATCGAGGACCAGGGCTTTGGCTGGATCAACAAGTTCGGCGCCGGCCACGGTGTCCACACCATCACCAGCGGTATCGAAGGAGCCTGGACCAAGAACCCCACCAAGTGGGACAACGGCTATTTCGAGAACCTGTTCGGCTACGAGTGGGAATTGACGAAGAGCCCCGCCGGTGCGCACCAGTGGAAACCCAAGGACCCGGCCGCCGCGACCACCGTGCCGGATGCCCATGACCCCGCGCTGCGCCATGCCCCGATGATGACCACGGCCGACATGGCCATGCGCATGGACCCGGCCTACGAGAAGATCTCGCGGCGTTTCATGGCCAACCCGCAGGAGTTCGCGGATGCCTTCGCCCGTGCCTGGTACAAGCTGACGCACCGCGACATGGGCCCGGCCGCGCGCTACCTGGGCCCGCTGGTGCCGAAGGAAGAATTGATCTGGCAGGACCCGCTTCCCGCAGTCGACCACCCGCTGGTCAATGAGCAGGACATCGCGGCCCTCAAGGCCATGGTCCTTGCCTCCGGACTGTCCGTCTCCCAACTCGTCACGACGGCCTGGGCGTCCGCCGCGACCTTCCGCGGCAGCGACAAGCGCGGCGGTGCGAACGGGGCGCGCATCCGCCTCGCGCCCCAAAAAGACTGGGACGCCAACCAGCCGGCCGAGCTGGCGAAAGTCCTGAAAGTGCTGGAGTCCATCCAGGCCGGTTTTAATGGCGCGCAGTCCGGCGGCAAGAAGGTGTCGCTGGCCGACCTGATTGTTCTCGGCGGCTGCGCGGCCATCGAGGCGGCCGCCAAGAAGGCCGGCCACGACGTGAAAGTGCCTTTTTCGCCCGGGCGCACCGACGCTTCGCAGGAACAGACCGATGCGGCGTCGTTCGCCGTGCTGGAGCCGACCGCGGACGGCTTTCGCAACTACGGCCGCAAGGGGCAGGAGAAGCGTGCCGCCGAGCAGCTGGTCGACCGCGCCAACCTGATGACGCTGACCGCCCCCGAGATGACGGTGCTGGTCGGCGGCATGCGCGCCTTGAATGCCAACGCTGGGCAGGCCCAACATGGTGTATTCACCAAACGGCCCGGGACATTGAGCAACGACTTCTTCGTGAACCTGCTCGACATGCGCACGAAGTGGCAAAAGTCCGCCGAATCCGAAGGCGTGCTCGAGGGGCGCGACCGGACCACGGGCAAGCTCAAGTGGACGGCGACGGTGACCGACCTCGTCTTCGGCTCGAACTCCCAGTTGCGCGCCATCGCGGAAGTCTATGGGTCCAGCGATTCGCAACAGGTGTTCGTGCGCGACTTTGTGGCCGCCTGGACCAAGGTCATGAACCTGGACCGTTACGACCTGGCTTGACCCGAACGAAGTTGATCCCTGCCCGCCCCGGTGAAAGCCTGGGCGGGCTTTTTTGTTTTCCACTACGCTTGGGCTTTGAGAATTTTTTCCAAGGAGCTCACGTGACCTCGACATCTTCCAGCGACTTCGACAAGGGCCTGGCCACCCGCAAGCAGGTGATGGGTGAAGACTTCGTGGCCAATGCCTTCGGCAAGGCGACCGACTTTTCCCTGCCCATCCAGCACTACATCACGCGCAACGCCTGGGGCGACGTGTGGCAGCGGCCTGGGCTGGACCTGAAGACGCGCAGCCTGGTCACTGTGGCCATGCTGACCGCCCTGGGCAAGCAGCATGAACTCAAGGGCCATGTGCGCGGCGCCCTGAACAACGGCGTGACGCCGGAGCAACTCCAGGAGGTGCTGCTGCACGCCAGCATCTACTGCGGCCTGCCTGCCGCGGTCGAAGCCTTCCGCACGGCCGCCGAAGTGGTGGACGCCCCCAAGCCATGAGCCCGACACAGATTCGCCGCTGCGAAGAAGCCGACTGGCCGGCCGTCTGGCCGCTGCTGCGCGCCACCTTCGAAGCCGGCGACACCTACGCTTTTTCGCCGGACAGCACCGAAGCCGAAATCCATGCCGTATGGATGGAAGCGCCCCGCGCCACCTACGTGGTGCGCGACGGCGAAGGACCCGTGCTCGGCACCTATTTCATCAAAGCCAACCAGCCCGGCCTGGGTTCGCATGTCTGCAACTGCGGTTATGTGGTCGCGCCCGAAGCCCAGGGGCAGGGCCTGGCGTCGGCGATGTGCGAACACTCGCAGCGCGAGGCGCTGGCCATGGGGTTTCTGGCGATGCAGTTCAACCTGGTGGTGTCGACCAACGAACGGGCGGTTCGGTTGTGGCAAAGGTTGGGGTTTGGGGTGGTGGCGACTTTGCCTCGGGCTTTTCGGCATTTGAGGTTGGGGTTGGTGGATGCTTTTGTGATGTTCAAGACTTTGGGGTAGGTCGTTTTTGTTTTTGTTTCCGACGGAGTGCCCTCTGCTTAAGGTTGCTGGCCGGGGTCGCCCGGCGGCGACTCACTTTTCTTTGCTTCGCCAAAGAAAAGTAAGCAAAAGAAAGGCGACCCGCAGTCTGGGTCCCTACGCTTCGCTACGGGCAACCTGCGGTGCTCGAGCCAAGCGGGGTCCGGCTAAACTCGCCTTCGGCTCAGACAACGCCGGCCCTGATCCGCTTGTCTCTGCGCTCCTCGGCCCAGCCAGGACGGGGCAATCGGGAACAGGAGCGGGGACAAATACCAAAGAGACAAACCAAGACAAACAAGGACTCGCCAAGGCGAGTCCTTGTTTCTTCAGGTTCGGTATTGGTATTCGGCTGTTTGGATTTCATTTCCCCGCGCCCACCCTTGTGGATGCGCCGAGGAGCGGAGGTCCAGACGGATCAGGGATCGCGTTGTTTGAGGTTCTATATTTGTTGTCAAACAGTTTTCGGCAGCAGCTTGGCCGGATCCCAGGGCTGACCCGTCTTCCAGACGGCAAACGCCACCCGCAACAGCTTTCGCCCGAGGATGACGAATGCCTCCGTTGTGGCAAAGCCCTTGG
>NZ_JBFUCN010000025.1:0-71873 GCF_056405195.1 Polaromonas sp. P1_H6 | reverse complement strand
CGCTTGTTTGAGCCGAAGGCGAGTTTGCGCGAGACCCCGCCGTAGTCGAGCACCGCAGGTTGCCCCGTAGCGAAGCGCAGGGGACCCAGACTGCGGGTCGCCTTTTCTTTGGTGACTTTCTTTTGGCGAAGCAAAAGAAAGTTACTTGCTGCCGGGCAACCCCCGGCCAACCGCCCTCAGCAGAGAGAACTGGAGCGCAAAGGCCGGAACAAGACCGGCCCGAAACTCAACCCAACACCAGCGTATGAAAAAAAGCTTAGCCCGCAGGCTTTTCCAAAGAGCCACCAAGCGCCCGCTGCATGACCGCAGCACCCTGAGTCATCATCGCATCAATGTATTCCCCCAGCGCATCGGGAAGCACATCGGTGATCCAGACAAAACGCGTACGCTTCTCGCCTTCGGCAAACAGCTGCGCCGAAGCCATGTGATGGCTGGCTTTGCCGCCGACCACGGTGTAGCTGAGGCGGTGCATCCCTTCATGGATGCCCACCAGCACCTCATGCGCAACCATGCCGTTGGCAAAGGTCACGGTGCGGCTGCCTTCGCCGGGCTTGCAGTCGACCACAAAGCCTGGCGCCAGGCGCTGGTGCACTGCATTGAAATCACGCAGCGCATCCCATACGCTGCCTATACCCGCATCGACCGTGAATTCCTTGTAGATCGTGGTCATGGTGCCTCCAGTCTGGCTGGCGCCGGAATAGCGCCTTGCCGCTAAAGGCTAGCACCCCAAAAGGACAGAGTCCACCCTGATTAGGGCTTGTTGGCAGGTCCTAAACCGGGACTGTGTAATTGAGTGTCATGCGCCCACCATCCACCACCACGATCTCGCCGGTGATATAGCTGGCCGCATCACTGGCCAGGTAGGCCACGGTGTCCGCGATTTCCGAAGGTTCGCCGAGCCGTTTCATGGGCGTGCGGCTCATGATCTTGGCCTTGGCTTCGTCGCTGGTGAGCACGGCCTTGGCCGCCAGTTCGGTGGCAATGGTGCCGGGCGCCACCGCGTTGACGCGCACACCCTGGCCGGCCAGCGACAGCGCCATCACGCGCGTGAGCTGGTTGATGCCGCCCTTGCTGACGTTGTAGCTGGCGATCGTGGGAATGGCGAGAACGCCGTTGACCGAGCTCATGTTGACGATGCTGCCCTTGCCGGCGGCCGCCATGGCGCGCGCGACAGCCTGGCCCACCAGGAAGGAACCTTTGAGGTTGATGCGCAGCACGGCGTCGAAGTCGGCTTCGGTCACGTCGAGGAATTCGGCGGCCCTGAAAATGCCGGCGTTGTTGACCAGCACGTCGATGCGGCCGTGCGCGGCCACGGTTTGTGCGACCAGCGCGTCGACCTGGGCCTTGTCGCCCACGTCGCAGTGCACATACAGGCCGCCCAGCTCCGTGGCCAATGCCGTGCCGGGCGCGTCGGCGATGTCGGCAATCACCACGATGGCCTGCTCGCGCGCAAAGCGGCGCGCGCAGGCCTCGCCTATGCCTTGCGCCCCGCCGGTGACGATGCAGACGCGGCCGGCCAGGCCGAAGGAGATAGCAGGCGCTGGCGCCGTGGAAGTGTTCATGCCCGCATGGTACCTGTGTAGGCGCCGATGAAGTTCTTCGCGTTCTCGGCCACCTGGGCCGCCGTGGTGCCGGGTTTGTACAGCGCCGAGCCTATGCCGAAGCCGTTGGCGCCGGCCGCGAGGTAGGCGCCCATGTTGTCCGGCGTGACGCCGCCCACCGGCATCACTGGAGTCTGCTTCGGCAGCACGGCGCGCAGGGCTTTCACCACCGCCGGCGTGATCATCTCGGCCGGGAAAATCTTGAGGCCGGTGGCGCCCGCTTCGAGTGCCCCAAAGGCTTCGCTGGCCGTCATCACGCCGGGCAGGCAGACCATGCCGAGGCGCACGGCCTCGCGCACCACGGCCGGGTTGAAATTGGGCGAGACGATGAGCTGGCCGCCCGCGGCCTGCACATTGCGCACGTCTTCAGGCGTGAGCACGGTGCCCGCGCCTATCAAGGCATCCGGGTAGGCGCTTGCCATCGCGGCGATGCTGTCCAGTGGCTGCGGTGAATTGAGGGGAATCTCGATCAGCGTCCAGCCCGTGGAGACCAGTGCCTGGCCGACCGGCAAAGCTTCGGCCGGTGTGAGCCCGCGAAGGATGGCGACCAGGGGGAGTGTCGTGAGTGCTTTGGAAAATTTTGGGTGTGCGTTGTTCATGGTGTTCTATCGATGGGGTGGCGCGCTCAGCCAAGCGTGTCGGCAATGGCGCGCAGGCCGCGCCAGGTGGCGCCCGCGCCTACGCGCTGGACCGGCACGCCGAGCTGGGCCAGCGCCTGTTCATAGCGGGCCGTGAGCGCCTCCGCGCCCATGACCACCACGGGCTCGCCGCGCGGCAGCGTTTGAGCCTTGAGCTCTTCGCCTATGACCAGGCCCGACAGATAGCTTGGCAGTGCCTCAGTCTTCATCCGGTTGAACAGCGACAGCGTGCGTGTGCTGAAAGCGGTGTTCAGCAGGCCGGGGCCGGCCAGCGCATGGGCCACGCCCTGGTCTAAGGCGGCGGCGTCCAGCGCGGGTTCGTCCTCGGGCAGCATGCGCGCCAGGATGGAGTGGCGGCGCAGCAGCGCATAGAACTCGCCGGTCATCCAGGTCGAGAAATCCGTCACCTTGCGATTGGTTACTGTGGCCCACTTGCTGTGTGTGCCGGGCAGTACCAGGCGGGCATGCTCCAGGCCGAGTAGTTGCAGCGCGCCAAAGATTTGGGTTTCCTCGCCGCGCATCACGTCGGGCACGCCGTTTTTATCAATGCTCAGGCCGGGCACGATAGCGATGCGCCCTGGCTCCACCCATTCGAGCGCGGCGGCAATCGCGCCAAAGCCCGCGGGGCAGGCGCAGTAGGGCGCCTCGCGCCAGCCTTGTTTGCTGCCGGCCATGCCGGAGATCAGGCACAGTGTGCCGGGTGCCATCCAGTCGCCGAAGCAGCTTTCAAAAACATCGGGAAAGCCGCCGGCCTCTACCGTCAGGATGCCGCGCGGGAAAGCGCGTTCTTCGAGTGCCGCGCCATCGGCGTCGAGCAGCGCGCCGCGCAGCGACGAGCTGCCCCAGTCGACCGCGAGCAGGCGGCTCACAGCAAGGCCCTGACCTGTTCGGGCCGCGGCAGAGGCGCCACCGCGCCATAGCCCTGCACCGTGAGGGCCGCGGCCGCATTGGCGTAGCGCGTGGCGTCGAACACCGTGTCGCCCTGGGCGATGCGCGCCAGCAGGTTGCCGCAGAAGCAGTCGCCCGCGCCGGTGGCGTCCACCAGCTTCACGCGATGCACCGGCACACGTTCGCGCCGCGTGCTGTCGCTGACCAGCGCGCCGTCGCCCCCCAGCTTGAGCACCACGGTTTTGGCGCCCAGGGCATGGCCCCAGTCGACCACTTCATCGGGATCCGTCATGCCGTTGAGGGCGGTGATGTCTTCCAGGCTGGGCAGGAAGATGTCGCACAGCGACACCGCATGGCGGGTGCACGCCAGTGCGCGGTCCAGCGGCCAGAGCTTGAGCCGCAGGTTGGAATCAAAGGAGACCAGCGTGCCGGACTCCTTGGCCAGCTTCATCGCGGCAAACGCCGTGTCGCAGGCGCTCGCGGAAATCGCCAGCGAGATGCCCGAGACGTGCAGGACTTTGGCGTGGCGCACGGCATCGGCCGCGCCGGCCTGTTGCAGCCAGGCCGGTGTCATGCGGCTGGCTGCTGAGCCCGCGCGCAGGTAGCTGAACTCGTGCCCCTTGGGGCCGTGGGTGACGAAGTACAGGCCGGTGCTGGCTTCGTTGTCCTGCTGGACGGCGGCCGTGGAGACCTTCTCCGCGGCCCACAAGGCCATCAGCGATTGGCCGAAGGTGTCGCCGCCCAGGCGGGTCAGGTAGGCGGTGCTGGCGCCGGCGCGCGCGGCGGCGATCACGGCATTGCTGGTGTCGCCGCCGAAGCCCTGCAGGTAGTTGGGCTGGCCGGCGGTGGTCTGGTTGAATTCCACCATGGCTTCGCCAAGCGCGACGACATCGAATTTTCTGGCTTGCATTGGGTTTCCTGGCTTCTTGCGGCATCCCGGCGCGGGCTTTTTTCAGGGGAGAAAAACCGGAAAAGCACGCCGCGCCTCAAAACCCCCAATGGTACCCGCGGGCCGGGTGTTGCCCCGTACCCGCGCTGTACCCGGCTCAGTGGTTGTCGCGCGGCACAAAGGAGCCGCGTTTGCCCACCAGGAAATCCAGGTCCACGCCCTCGTCGGCCTGCAGCACGTGGTCGATGTAAAGCTTCCAGTAGCCCGAGGACAGCGGGGGTTCTGGCGCCTTCCAGCCGGCCATGCGCCTGGCCAGTTCCTCGTCGCTTACGTGCAGGTGCAGGCGGCGGTTCGGCACGTCGAGTTCGATGATGTCGCCGTTCTGCACCAGGGCCAGCGGGCCGCCGGCGGCGGCTTCGGGCGCGGTGTGCAGCACCACGGTACCGTAGGCCGTGCCGCTCATGCGCGCATCGCTGATGCGCACCATGTCGGTGATGCCCTTGCGCAGCACCTTGGGCGGCAACGGCATATTGCCGACCTCGGCCATGCCAGGATAGCCCTTGGGCCCGCAGTTCTTCAGCACCATCACGCAGTTCTCGTCGATGTCCAGGTTCTCGTCGTCGATGCGCGCGTGGAAGTCTTCAATGTTCTCAAACACCACGGCCCGGCCCTTGTGCACCATGAGCGCCGGCGTGGCGGCGCTGGGCTTGATGACGGCGCCGCGCGGCGAGAGGTTGCCGCGCAGCACGGCGATGCCGGCCTTGTCCTTGAAGGGCGCGGACAGCGGCTTGATGACCTCGGTGTTGTAGTTCTCCGCGTCGGCGATGTTCTCGCCTATGGTCTTGCCGTTGGCGGTAATGGCGCCGGTGTGCAGGTGCTGCGCGATTTCCTTCATCACCACCGGCAGGCCGCCGGCGTAGCAGAAGTCTTCCATCAGGTATTTGCCCGAGGGCTGCAGGTTGACCAGGCAGGGCAGTTCGCTGGCCAGCCGGTCGAAGTCGTCGACGGTGAGCTTCACGCCGATCCGGCCGGCCATCGCAATCAGGTGGATCACGGCGTTGGTCGATCCACCAATCGCGGCCAGCGTCTTGATGGCGTTCTCGAACGCTTCGCGTGTGAGGATTTTCGACAGCGTGAGGTCTTCGTGCACCATCTCGACGGCGCGGCGGCCGGCCATGCGGGCCAGCACGTTGCGCCTGCCGTCCACCGCGGGGTAGGCGGCGTTGCCCGGCAGGCCTATGCCCAGCGCTTCGACCATGCTGGCCATGGTCGAGGCCGTGCCCATGGTCATGCAGTGGCCGTGGCTACGGTGCATGCAGCTCTCGGCTTCGAAAAAGTCCTGGAGTTTCAAGGTGCCGGCGCGCACCTGCTCGCTCATGCTCCAGACGCCGGTGCCCGATCCCAGCTCCTGGCCGCGCCATTTGCCGCTCAGCATGGGCCCGCCGCTGACGCCCACTGTCGGGAGGTCGACGCTGGCCGCGCCCATCACCAGCGAGGGTGTGGTCTTGTCGCAGCCCATCAGCAGTACCACACCGTCAATGGGGTTGCCGCGTATGCTTTCTTCAACGTCCATGCTGGCCAGGTTGCGGTACAGCATGGCGGTGGGACGCAGCAGGGTTTCGCCCAGCGACATCACCGGGAATTCCAGGGGGAAGCCGCCGGCCTCATAGACGCCGATCTTGACCTGTTCGGCGATCGTGCGGAAATGCGAGTTGCAGGGCGTCAGTTCGCTGAAGGTATTGCAGATGCCGATGACCGGCCGGCCGTCGAACTGGTCGTGCGGGACGCCCTTGCCCTTGACCCAACTGCGGTAGGCAAAGCCGTCGCGGTCCTGGCGGCCGAACCATTGCTGGCTACGGAGTTCGTGGGCGGGTTTTTTCTTGGGTGGTGTGCTCATGCGGGAAAGTCCTTAATTCGTCAAACATATTATCGTCATACCATTGGCTCCGCTATCTTAGTGAAAACCATGACCGCAGGAGCCCGCCCTTTGTCCGCCCCGTCCAACCGCCCGCACATCCTCACCGTCGCCAAGCTTCCGCCCTTCCTGATGGAGCCGCTGCAGGCGGCTTATGAAGTCCATGACAGGCTGCATGAAAGCGACCCGGCGGCTTTCGCCAGGGTGGCGCCGCTGATCCGCGCGGTGGCCGGGGGCGGGGAGTCCAAGGTGCCGCGTTCCCTGATGGAACAACTGCCCGCGCTGGAGATGGTTTCCATCATGGGCGTGGGTTACGACGGCGTGGACGTCGCCGCCGCGCTGGAAAAACGCATTCCGGTCACGCACACGCCCGGTGTGCTCAACGACGAGGTGGCGGACCTGGCCATAGGCCTCATGCTGTCGGTGGCTCGCCGCATTCCGCTGGCCGACCGTTATGTGCGCGCCGGCCGCTGGGCCAAAGAGGGGGCCATGCCCCTGGCGCGCAAGGTCTCGGGCGCACGCCTGGGCATCGTCGGCCTGGGCCGCATAGGCCAGGCCATCGCGAGCCGGGCCGAAGCCTTCGGCATGTCGATTGCCTACACCGGGCGCGGCGCCAAATCGGAACTCGCTTACACCTTTTACCCCACGGCACAGGCACTGGCCGCGCAGGTGGATTTCCTGATCGTGATCACGCCCGGCGGCGCCGGAACGCGCCACATGATCAACGCCGAAGTGCTCAAAGCCCTGGGCCCCGAGGGTTACCTGATCAACGTGGCGCGCGGCTCGGTGGTCGACGAGGCGGCCCTGGTTGACGCCCTGCAGCAAGGCGTGATCGCCGGCGCGGCGCTCGATGTGTTCGAGAAAGAACCGCACCCCAACGAGGCGCTCTGGTCCATGGACAACGTGGTGTTGACGCCGCACATGGCCAGCGCCACGGTGCAGACGCGCCACGCCATGGCGAAGCTGGCCGTCGACAACCTGCGCGCCCATTTTGCCGGGCAAGCCCTCTTTACCCCGGTGCCGGAATGGCATTGAATCAGGGGCGGAATGCTTCGGGTTTTCCATAGAAGACTCGGGGTTTAATCATCATATGATAACAATGCGTCAACGAACCCTTCCGAGTTTTTTGCCGTTCAACAACCCACCCGCAGAGGAGACAAATCCAATGAGACTCAAGACAATTCTGGCCGCCGCGATGGTCGCGGCCGGCCTCATCACGGCGGGGCAGGCCGCCGCCCAGGAAAAGCTCACCGTCTGGTGGGTCAAGGGCTTTTACAAAGCCGAGGACGACGCGCTGTTCGCCGCGATCAAGAAGTACGAGGAAAAACACAAGGGCGTGAAGGTCGAGCTCTCGCAGTACCCCGTGCAGGACATGATCCCGAAAACCGTCGCGGCCCTCGACTCCGGCAGCCCGCCCGACGTGGCCTATGCCGACGTTTATGACTTCCAGGTCGCCGGCAAGTGGGCCTTCGACGGCAAGCTTGAAGACATCAGCAGCGTGATCAACCCCATGCGCGCGCGTTTCGCGCCCAACACGGTGGAGACCGCCTTCCTCTACAACGACGTCACCAAGACGCGCGCCTATTACGCCTTCCCGATGAAGCAGCAGACCATGCACATCGAGTACTGGGTGGACATGCTCAACGAGGCCGGCTTCAAGGAATCCGACATTCCCACGGCCTGGAAAGACTACTGGTCTTTCTGGTGCGACAAGGTGCAGCCCGCCCATCGCCAGAAAACCGGCAACCGCACTTTCGGCATCGGCCAGCCACTGGGCGTCGATTCGAGCGACTCGTTTTATTCCTTCTTGACCTTCATGGACGCCTACAACGTGAACCTGGTCAGTGACAGCGGCAAGCTGCTGGTCGACGATCCCAAGGTCCGCGCCGGCCTGATCGGTGCGCTGACGGATTACACCCAGCCTTACGCCAAGGGCTGCACGCCGCCGTCGTCCACCAGCTGGAAAGACCCGGACAACAATGTCGCTTTCCACAACAAGACCACCATCCTGACCCATAACGCCACGATTTCGATCGCCGCGAAATGGCTGGACGACATGAACAACGCCTCGCTCAAACCGGAAGAGCGCGAGACCGCGAAGAAGAACTACACCGAGCGCATCCGCACGGCGGGCTTCCCGAACAAGCCCGACGGCAGCAAGATGGTCTACCGCGCCGCCGTCAAGGTGGGTGTGGTGTTCAACCAGGCCAAGAACAAGGCCCGCGCCAAGGAGTTCGTTTCCTTCCTGATGCAGGAAGAAAACCTCACGCCTTACGTGGAGGGCTCGCTGGGCCGCTGGTTCCCGGTGACCAAGACCGCGCAGCAGCGTCCGTTCTGGAAGGCCGATGCGCACCGCCTGTCGGTCTACAACCAGTTCACCGCCGGAACCGTCAACTTCGAGTTCACCAAGAACTACAAGTTCACCATCCTGAACAACGAGAACGTCTGGGCCAAGGCGGCCAACCGCGTGATCAATGAAAAGGTGCCGGTGGACGCCCGGGATCCCGGGCAGGCGGCGCGCGTCAACAAAGCAAAGCATGAGCACTGCAACCATTCAACAGGCCGCCCCTTCCGTGCGCGCCGAACGCGCCGCCATGACTTCGTGGGAGAAGTGGGGGCTCGCGCTGGTCGTTCCCTACCTGCTGATCTTCCTGGTTTTTGTTATCTACCCGGTAGGCTACGGCCTGTGGCTGGCACGCCATCCGGATAGTTACGTCAGGCTGTTCGCCGATCCGATTTTTTTCCGTTCGCTGGTCAATACGGTGGTGTTCATCGTCGTGGCGGTGAACATCAAGATGGCCGTGGCCTTGTTCCTGTCGGGATTTTTCCTGAACACGCGCTGGTGGATCAAGGCGCTGTCGGTGATTTTTATCCTGCCCTGGGCGGTGCCTTCCATCCCGACCATTTTGTCGATGCGCTTCATGCTCAACCCCGAGTGGGGCGTCATCAACACCCTGATTTTCAAGTTGACGGGCATAGACGGGCCGAACTGGCTTAATGACCCGACGCTGGCCCTGTCCTTCTCCATGCTGGCCCACATCTGGAAGTCCTTGCCGTTCTGGACGCTGATCCTGCTGGCCGGCCGCATGGCCATACCGGCCGAGCAATACGAGGCCGCGTCGGTGGACGGCGCCACGATCTGGCAGAAATTTCGCTTCATCACCTGGCCGTCGATGCGTTCGCTGTATCTGACCTCGACCATCCTGTCGATGATCTGGACGCTGGGCGACTTCAACAGCGTCTACCTGCTCACGGGCGGCGGGCCGGCCGACCTCACGCACGTGCTGGCCACGCTGGGCATCCGTTACCTGCGGCTGGACCAGGTCGATTTGTCCCTGGCCTCCATCGTCGTGGCCCTGCCCCTGGTGCTGCCGCTGGTGTATTTCATGATGAAAAGGTTGTCCAAATGAGCCGCGTCACACTGCGTACCGTAAGCCGGGAGGCCAGGCTGCTGCTGATCGGCATCCCGGTCCTGCTGTGGACGCTGATCCCGATCTACCACATGGTGCTGTTCGCGATCTCGCCCCGCAACGAAGCCACGACCGGGCGGCTCTGGCCCAAAAAGCCCACGCTGGACAACTTCGAGACGGTGTTCTGGCAAAAGCATTTCTACCTCGACCATTTCTGGGAACAACTGGGCAACTCGCTGGTGATCGCGATTTCGGTGGGTGTGCTGACGCTGGTGGTCTCGACAACCGCGGCCTTTGCCATCAGCCGCCTCAAGGTGCGCGGCGGCCGCACGGTGATGAACATGGCGCTCTTCACCTACTTCATCCCCGCCGCCTTCCTGGCCGTTCCCATGTACAAGACCATGGGCAACTACGGCTTGCTAAACCACCAGTGGTCGCTGATCCTGGCCATGGTGACCATCGCCTCGCCGTACTGCATCTGGGTGCTCAAGCAGGCTTCCGACAAACTGCCTTACGAACTCGACGAAGCGGCCAAGATGGACGGCGCCACGGCCATGCAGCTGTTCCGGCTGGTCTACCTGCCGCTCATGGTTCCCTCGCTTGTGGCGGTCGGCACCTATGCGCTGCTGCTGGCCTGGAATGAATACCTCTACGCCTTCCTGCTGCTGTCCAGGGACACCAGCGTGACCTTGGCGGTGGCCCTGGGCAACTTCCTCGCGGCCGACGACTCGCCGTGGGAACTGCTGATGGCCACGGGCCTGATTTACGCGCTGCCTCCGGCGGCTATCTATTACACATTCAAGCGCTACATGGTGTCAGGCCTGACTGCCGGCGCCGTGAAAAGCTGACCCCGGGAAATACCAAAAATGGCATCTGTATCGTTTCGCAATATTGAAAAGGCCTTCGGCAAGGTCAAGATCATTCACGGCATCAGCTTCGACATCTCCGACGGCGAATTCGTTGTGTTGGTGGGACCGTCGGGCTGCGGCAAATCCACGCTGCTGCGCATGCTGGCCGGCCTTGAGGAAATCAGCGGCGGCGAAATGTCGATTGACGGCAAGGTCATCAACGAGCTCGACTCCAAGGACCGCGACATCGCTATGGTGTTCCAGAGCTACGCCCTGTATCCGCACATGACGGTGCGCGACAACATGGCCTTCAGCCTGAAGCTGCGCAAGGCTGATGCCGAGCTCACCAACAAACGCGTCGGCGACGCCGCCCGCATCCTGAACCTGGACCCGCTGCTGGACCGCTTCCCGCGCGAATTGTCGGGCGGGCAGCGCCAGCGCGTGGCCATGGGGCGGGCCATCGTGCGCGACCCCAAGGTCTTCCTGTTCGACGAGCCCTTGTCCAACCTGGACGCCAAGCTGCGCGTGGCCATGCGCGCCGAGATCAAGGCCTTGCACCAGCGCCTGAAAACCACCACGGTTTACGTCACGCATGACCAGATCGAAGCCATGACCATGGCCGACCGCATCGTGGTGATGCATGACGGCATCATCGAGCAGATCGGCACGCCGCTGGAGCTGTTCGACCGCCCTGGCAACCTGTTCGTCGCGCAATTCATCGGCTCGCCCGCCATGAACGTCTTCAAGGGCGTTCTGCGCAAGGAAGGCGGCCGGGCCTGGGTCGAAGCCCAGGGCCACCAGTGGCCCATAGGCGCGATCGCGCAGGCGCAGGACGGGCAACCGGTGCACTACGGCGTGCGGCCCGGCGACCTGTCGTTGTCCGCGACGGGGCAGGGTATACCGGCCAAGGTCATCGTGGTGGAGCCCACCGGCGCCGAGACCGAACTGCTGCTCGACGTGAACGGCGCCAAAGTCATTCTGGTGATGCACGGCCGCACGGCGGTGCGCCCCGACGAGATCGTGCACCTCGAAATCGCGGCCGGCAAAACCCATGTGTTTGACGACGCCAGCGGCGCCCGGCTGGACTGAGCCAGCCCATGGTCGTGAACACTTTCAGGCTTGACGGGCGCCTGGCGCTGGTCACCGGCTCTTCGGCCGGCATCGGCCTGGCGCTCGCGCGCGGCCTGGGGCAGGCCGGTGCCCGCCTGGTGCTCAACGGCCGCGACAGCGCCAGGCTGGCGCAGGCCGCCAGTGTGTTGCGCGATGAAGGCCTGGAGGTCCACACCAGCGGCTTCGACGTGACCCAGGCCGGTGCGGTGCAGGCGGCTGTGGACGACATTGAAGCGACCCTGGGCGGCATCGACATCCTCGTCAACAACGCCGGCATGCAAAAGCGCATGGCCTTGCAGGATTTCCCGGCCCAGGACTGGCATGAGCTGATGCGCACCAATGTCGACAGCGTCTTTTTTGTCGGCCAGGCGGTCGCCCGGAAAATGATAGGGCGCGGCAAGGGCAAGATCATCAACATCTGCTCGGTGCAGAGCGAGCTGGGGCGTCCCAACATCGCGCCCTATATGGCCAGCAAGGGCGCGGTGAAGATGCTGACCAAGGGCATGGCGATCGACTGGGGGCCTTACGGCATCCAGGTCAACGGGCTGGGCCCAGGCTACTTCAAGACCGAGCTTACCGAAAAACTGGTGGCCGACGAACAGTTCAGCGCCTGGCTCACGGGACGCACACCCAGCAGGCGCTGGGGCGAGGTGGCCGAGCTGGCCGGCGCGGCCGTGTTCCTGGCCAGCGATGCCTCCAGTTTTGTCAACGGCCATGTTTTGTATGTCGACGGCGGAGTGACGGCGACGCTGTGAAGCCGCCGCCGCCCGCGCAACCAGGGAGAAAACATCATGCGTGGACTTGTCTGTCATGCGCCCCTAGACCTGCGCCTTGACGCACTGGATGCCGAACACCTCGGTCCGCAGCAGCTGCGTGTGCGGGTGGCTTTCGGCGGGATTTGCGGTTCCGACCTGCACTACTTCCAGCACGGCGGTTTCGGCACCGTGCGCATCAAGGAGCCCATGGTGCTGGGCCACGAGGTGTCGGGCGTGGTCGAGGCCGTGGGCAGCGAGGTCAGCGGCCTGCGCGCCGGCCAGCGCATCGCGATTTCGCCCTCGCGGCCCTGCGGTGCCTGCCGCTTCTGCCAGCAAGGCCTGCACAACCACTGCATGGACATGCGCTTTTACGGCAGCGCGATGCGTTTCCCGCACATCCAGGGCGCTTTCCGCGAAACCCTGGTCATCGAGGCCGCCCAGGCGCATCTCGTGGCCGACGACCTGCCTTTGTCCGAGGCCGCGCTGGCCGAGCCCCTGTCGGTGGGCCTGCACGCCATTTCGAGGGCCGGCTCGGTGTTCGGCAAGCAGGTGCTGGTGACCGGCTGCGGCCCCATAGGCGCCTTGCTGATCGCCGGCCTGCGCCGCGCGGGCGCGGCCCGCATCGTCGCGGCCGACATCGCCGAGCTTCCCCTGGCCTGCGCCAAAAAAATGGGCGCGGACCAGACCATCAACCTGGCCCAGGAACCGGACGGCCTGGCGGCCTTTGCCGCCGGCAAGGGCCAGTTCGACGTGATGTTCGAGGCCTCGGGCAATGAGAAAGCCCTGGTGGCGGGGCTGGACGTGGTGGCGCCGCGCGGCGTCATCGTGACAGTGGGCCTGGGCGGCAACGTCTCCCTGCCGCTCAATACCCTGGTCGCCAAGGAGCTGGAGTTGCGCGGCACCTTCCGCTTTCATCCTGAATTCGCCGTCGCGGTGGCCTTCCTGAATCAGCGGCTCATCGACGGGCGGCCCGTCATCACCGACATCGTCGCTTTCGACCAGGCCACGCATGCCTTTACACTCGCCGGCGACAAACGCCAATCCATGAAAGTGCAAATCGCCTTTGGCGGCGAAACCTGATGGGGTGTCTGCTTTTTATATCCATTCACCGGAGTCCCTTGTGACCGTTTTCTCCAAAGTCATTCTCTACACCGATACCGACGGCCGGGCCAAATTCCGGGAAGAGGCCATACCGCTGGGCGAAGGCTCGCCGCAGGCCATGCTGTCCGAATTGTTCGCCTCGGGCGGCTACCAGCTGCGCCACAGCCCGCTGGGTTTTCGCAGCCAGTTCCATTGCACGCCGAACCCGCAGTGGGTGTTCATCCTGGGCGGCGAGATGGAAATCGGATTGCAGGGAGACGTCTCCCGCGTGTTCAAGCCGGGCCAGCATTTCTATTCCGCCGACGTGCTGCCGGCCGGCGCCACTTTTGACCCGGCACTGCACGGCCACTGGAGCCGCCAGGTCGGGCCGGACCCGCTGGTCACGCTGTTTGTGCGGGGTTAAGGCGACACCATGGCCACCATGAAAAACGTCCACGGCAACACGGTTGACCATATCGGGGAAGCCATCGTCGCGGGGCGTTATACCGCCGGCATGTCCATGCCGCCGGAGCCGGTGCTCTGCGAGGAACTGGGCGTGAGCCGCACGGTGGTGCGCGAAGCGGTCAAGTCGCTGATCGCCAAGGGCCTGGTCACCACCGGGCCCAAAGTGGGCACTCGCGTGCTGACCGAGGAGCACTGGAACTGGTTTGACCCCGACGTCATCGCCTGGAAGGCCAAGGCCGGCATTACGCCCGAATTTTTACGCGACCTGCTGGAGCTGCGGCGCCTGGTGGAGCCTGCCGCCGTGCGCATGGCCGCCGAGCGCGCCACCGCGGAAGAAATCGCCGGGATCGAGGATGCCTATGCGGGCATGAAGCGCGCCGTGGAAGGCGGCGGCGACTACGTCACCTACGACCTGCGTTTTCACCAGGGCCTGCTGCGTGCCGCGCACAACCGCATGCTGGTCCAGATGAGCAAGGCGCTCAGCGCCTTGCTGCGCACCAGTTTTGAAATCTCCACTGTCCGCAAGGATGGGCCCAAGCGCTCGCTGCCGCTGCACCGGGCGGTGCTCGATGCGGTGATCGCGCGCAACCCGGCCAAGGCCGAAAAAGCGATTCTGGTGCTGATTGACGGCGCGCACGAGGATATCGAGCTGGTGCTCGGCTCGCGCCGCCGTTTGCCTAAACTGAGTAACCCGGCCAAGCAGCTGAAAGCAGCTTGAGCCTGAGGTGCGGGCTTGGGCTTTTTTACAGCCTTATGCCGCGCCGTACAGGTGCATGGCGGCGCCCACGCAGTGGATCGCCGCCAGGTAGCGCTTAGCGGCCGGTAAACGAGCCGGGACCGCCGGGCCGGCGAGGCCCGTTGCCCCGGCCGCCACCACCACCACCACCGCCACCGCCACCGCCACCGCCACCGCCACCGCCACCGGAGCGGTTGCCGCCCCGGTAGTTGCCGCGGTTACCGCCCGTGGGCTGGCCGGACGACGGGAAACCCGAGGAGGCGTGGCTGGCGGGTTGCTGGTTGTCGAAGTCGTTGCGCGGCTCCCTCGGCTCGCTGCGCGGTGCGCGCGGCTGCTGGTCGTCGCGCGGCGGGCGCTGTGCCTGCTGGCGTGGCGGCTGGCCGTTCTGTGAATAGCCCGAAGCCTGGCGTGGCTGGCCGGGATTGGGTGTACGGGGACCGCGGCCGCTGCCGCCGCCATTGCCGCCACCGGCGGGGCCGCGTCCGCGCGCGCCGCCATTGCCACCACCATTACCGCCGCCTGCGCCACGCGCGGGCTGTGCGCCTTTGGTGTCGCGGATGCGCTGCATCATCTCGGTGCGGGCGGCCTTGGCCGCTGCCTGCATCACGTCACGGCTTGGCGGCTTGCCCAGGCCGCCCCAGATGGTCTGGCGGCCCATGGCCAGCGGCTCGGCGCGTTCGTCGGGCTCGGCTTCAAAGCCGGGGACCAGGACTTTTTCGATGTTCTGCTTGGTGAAGCGCTCGATGTCCTGCATGAAGCCTTCTTCATCGAGGCACACCAGGCTGACGGCTTCGCCGCTGTTGCCGGCGCGGCCGGTGCGGCCGATGCGGTGAACGTAGTCTTCGCTGACGTTCGGGATTTCGTAGTTCACCACGTGCGGCAACTCGTCGATGTCGATGCCACGGGCGGCGATGTCGGTGGCCACCAGGGCGCGGATCGTGCCGCTCTTGAAATCGGCCAGGGCCTGGGTGCGGGCGGTCTGGCTCTTGTTGCCGTGCAGCGCCATCGCGGGGATGCCGTTTTTGGTCAGGTGCTCGGCCACGTTGTTGGCGCCGAACTTGGTGCGGGTAAACACCAGCACCTGGCTCCAGTTGTGCTCATTGATGATGTGGGTCAGCAGCGCTTTTTTCTTGCTGCGGCCGACGGGGTGGATGGTCTGCGTGATGCGCTGCACCGTGGTGTTGCGCGGCGTGACCTGGATGGATTCGGGGTTCTTGAGCAGGCCGTTGGCCAGCTCGCGGATCTCGTCGCTGAAGGTCGCGCTGAACAGCAGCGACTGCTTCTGCTTGGGCACCAGGGCCAGCACTTTCTTGATGTCGTGGATGAAGCCCATGTCCAGCATGCGGTCGGCTTCGTCGAGCACCAGGATCTGCACCTGGCTCAGGTCCAGCGTGCCCTGGCTCGCGTGGTCCAGCAGGCGGCCGGGAGTGGCGACCAGGATGTCGACGCCGCGGCGCAGTTTTTCAATCTGGGCGCCCATGCCGACGCCGCCGAACATCACCATGGAGGTGAGGTCGGTGTATTTGCCGTAGGTGCGCACGCTTTCTTCGACCTGGGCCGCGAGTTCGCGGGTCGGGGTCATGATCAGGGCCCGCACGGCATTGACGCCGCGGCGGTTGGTCAGGCGCGCTTCGGTGGACAGGCGCTGCAGCAGGGGGAGGGTGAAGGCCGCGGTCTTGCCGGTGCCGGTCTGGGCGCCGCCCAGCAGGTCCACGCCCTTGAGCACGGCGGGGATGGCCTGGGCCTGGATGGGGGTTGGGGTGTCGTAGCCCTGCTCGAGCACGGCCTTCAGAATGGCCGGGGCCAGGTTCAATTCTTCAAATGTCATGATGTTGCGCCGTGTGGCGCTTTAGATCGGCCTGTTGGGCACCTTGCTGGAAGGCAACCCGCCAGTCAAAGGCAGATGGGGTCAGAAAGTGGGCCGAAAACATCGTAAGCAGCCACTTGAAGCGGTACCCGGATGTGCCCAAATGTTGCAGGCAACTGGAGCCAGCAACGCCTGTATTGTCGCACAGCAACGATAATGGGGGCATTCACGCATAAATCACGCTTTGCCAAAAGGCGTTTGCGCCCAGGCGCGGCGTGTCGTTCCAGCCCGCAAGAAAGCCTGCAGGGCAGCCCGTAAAACCATTTTTGCGGACCGCCGGCAGCCCGTTTTCTGGCATTGTTTTTCATTTTTACCAAAGTTAATCCTGATGGCTCAGTACGTATTTACTATGAACAAGGTCGGCAAGATCGTGCCGCCCAAGCGCCATATCCTCAAAGAGGTGTCGCTCAGCTTCTTCCCGGGCGCCAAGATCGGCGTGCTGGGCACCAACGGTTCCGGCAAGTCCACGCTGCTCAAGATCATGGCCGGCCTGGACACGGAAATCGAGGGTGAAGCCACCCCCATGCCGGGCCTGAACATCGGCTACCTGCCGCAGGAACCCAAGCTGGACCCCGAGCACACGGTGCGCGAAAGCGTGGAAGCCGGCATGGGCGCGGTGTTCGCCGCCAAGGCCCAGCTCGAAGCCGTGTACACGGCCTACGGCGAGCCCGACGCCGATTTCGACGCACTGGCCGCCGAGCAGGCCCGCCTGGAAGCCATCATCGCCACCGCCGGCACCGATTCCGAACACCAGCTTGAAATCGCCGCCGACGCGCTGCGCCTGCCGCCCTGGGACGCCAAGATCGGCGTGCTATCGGGCGGCGAAAAACGCCGCGTGGCCCTGTGCAGCCTGCTGCTGTCACGGCCCGACATGCTGCTGCTTGACGAACCCACCAACCACCTGGACGCCGAATCGGTGGACTGGCTGGAGCAGTTCCTGCAGCGCTTTTCAGGCACCGTGGTGGCCATCACCCACGACCGCTACTTCCTGGACAACGCCGCCGAGTGGATCCTGGAGCTGGACCGCGGCCACGGCATCCCCTGGAAGGGCAACTACAGCAGCTGGCTGGACCAGAAGGGCGAGCGCCTGGCGCAGGAGCAAAAGGGCGAGGAAGCACGCGCCAAGGCCCTGAAGAAGGAACTCGAATGGTCGCGCCAGAACCCCAAGGCGCGCCAGGCCAAGAGCAAGTCGCGCCTGGCCCGCTTCGAGGAACTCTCGGACTTCGAATACCAGCAACGCAACGAAACCCAGGAAATCTTCATCCCCGTGGCCGAGCGCCTGGGCAATGAGGTCATCGAGTTCAAGAACGTCAGCAAGTCCTTCGGCGACCGCCTGCTGATCGATAACCTGAGCTTCCAGGTGCCCGCAGGCGCCATCGTCGGCATCATCGGCCCCAACGGCGCGGGTAAATCCACGTTGTTCAAGCTGATCGCCGGCAAGGAAGCACCGGACAGCGGCGAGGTCGCCATCGGCAAGACCGCGCGCATGGCCTTCGTCGACCAGCACCGCGACGACCTGGCCAATGAAAAAACCGTCTGGGAAGACATCTCCGGCGGCCTGGACATGCTGACCGTCGGCAAGTTCACCATGCCCAGCCGCGCCTATGCCGGCCGCTTCAACTTCAACGGCGCCGACCAGCAAAAGCGCGTCGGCATGCTGTCGGGCGGCGAGCGCGGGCGCCTGCACCTGGCCAAGACCCTGATCGCGGGCGGCAACGTGCTGATGCTCGATGAACCCTCGAACGACCTGGACGTGGAAACCCTGCGCGCGCTCGAAGACGCGCTGCTGGAATTCGCCGGCTCGGTGTTGGTGATCAGCCATGACCGCTGGTTCCTGGACCGCATCGCCACCCATATCCTGGCCGCCGAAGGCGACAGCCAGTGGACCTTCTTCAACGGCAACTACCAGGAGTACGAAGCCGACAAAAAGAAGCGTTTGGGTGAAGAGGGTGCCAAGCCAAAACGCGTCCGTTTCAAAGCCCTGCACTAGGCTTGCGAGCTGTCATGACAGACCAGGAGGTCCTGGACAGGACCCGCCATTGGCTCGAAAAGGCCGTGATCGGGCTCAACCTGTGCCCGTTCGCCAAGGCGGTCTACGTGAAGAACCAGGTGCGCCTGGTGGTGAGCCGTGCCCGGCATGCGGACGACCTGCTTGAAGAACTGGATCGCGAACTGGACTTGCTGGCGGCGACGCCGGCCGAAGAGGTCGACACCACGCTGCTGATCCATCCCACCTTGTTCGAGGACTTCCTGGATTTCAATGACTTCCTGGAAATTGCCGAAGGCGTGGTGGATGAACACGGCCTGGAAGGCGTGATCCAGCTGGCCAGCTTTCACCCGCAGTTCCAGTTTGACGGCACCGAGCCCGACGACATCGGCAATTACACCAACCGCGCGCCCTTCGCCATCCTGCATTTGCTGCGCGAGGAGAGCGTCGAAAAGGCCGTGGAGGCATTCCCCGAGGCCGAGGCCATCTTCGAGCAGAACATCGCGACGCTTGAAAAACTCGGCCACATGGGCTGGAAGGCGCTGGGCCTTTAACCGCGAGTGCCGGCCCTATTTGGGCAAATACTGTTTGAGCACCGCCTGCAGCTGGGCGAAGTTAAAAGGCTTGGTCACATAGCCGCTGGCACCCAGACGCAGGGCTTCTTCGAGCCGCTCCGACTCCGCGCTGGCCGACAGGAACACAAAGGGCACCTGCCTGAGCGCGGGCTCCGCCTGAAGCGCGGCCAGTACTTCCATGCCGTTCATCTGCGGCATCATCACGTCGCAAAAAATCAGGTCCGGCAGCTGCTCCCGGGCCAGTTGCAGGCCGGCTTGGCCGTCCGCGGCGGACAGGCCTTCATGGCCCTCCAGCCGGACGAAGCGCAGCAGGTTGTCCCGTATATGGGACTCGTCTTCAATCACCAGGATGCGCGCCATTTTTCTTTCGCATTGAAGGCCCCGCTGTCATTGTTGGAGGGGCGGATATTCCCTGTGCCGCCAGCCGGCGGGCTGTGCCGCAGCGCCGGTCTGGTGGCCCATCTTATAGCGTTGCCGGGCTTGAATGTTCAAATCGTGACGGTAAAGCGCGTGCCCTGGCCCACGGTGCTGGCAACTTCGATGCGGCCGCCGTGCAGGTCGACGGAATTCTTGACGATGGCCAGGCCCAGGCCCGTGCCCTGGATTTCGCCGACGTTGCTGGCCCGGTGAAACCATTCAAACAGGTGGGGAAGTTCTTCGGCCGGAACCCCTATGCCCTGGTCCGAGACCTCAAAGGCCACCCGTCCTTCCGAAGAAAAGACGCGAAACAGGACTTTCCCGCCCTGCGGCGAATATTTGATGGCGTTGGACAGCAGGTTGCCGAAAATATGCCGCAGCAGCTTTTCATCGAAGAGCCCGATCGCCGGACTGGCCTCGAATTCCAGGGCCAGCTCACAGCCTCCTTCCGAATGCTGGATGCGGGCATCTTCGACCAAGTCCTGGCACAGCGTTTGCAGGTTGACCTCGGCCGGCTGGAACTCCAGCATTTGCGCCTCCACCTTGCCCAGCAGCAGCACGCGGTCCAGCATCTGGGTCATGCGCTGCACGCCGGTTTCTATGGTGGCGATGACTTCGGTTTTTTCGGGTTCGGGCAGGCGGTCGCCATAGTGCTTGAGCAGCTCGGCGGACGACAGGATGAAGGCCAGCGGCGTGCGGAATTCATGCGAAGCCACCGAGATGAAGCGTGACTTCATGTCGTTGAGTTCGGTCTGCCGCTGCAGCGTCTGGCGCTGCGTCAGCTCGGCCTGCAGGCGGGCGGTGGCGTCCACCACGAAGATCAGGGTCGCCTCGCGCTTGCCCCATTCGATCTGCACGGCGGAGAGCTCCAGCGAGCGCACCTCGCCGGCCTGGGTGATCACGCGAAAACCGTACATCGAGTCGACCTCGTCGCCCCGCAGGCGGCGTTCGTGGCGCTCCCGCATCACCGGCAGGTCGTCGGGGTGAACAGTCGCGGTGTAGGGCTGGGACAGCAGGTATTCCCGCGGATGGCCCACGATGCGTTCCAGGCTGGGGTTGGCGAACACCATGCGGCCGTCCTGCACCACCACGACGCCGACGCCGACGTTTTCAATCACCGTGCGGTAGCGCTCTTCCGATTTGCGCAGTTCGTCGAGCGCCTGGTAGCGCTCGATGGCGCTGCTGACGTGATTGGCCACGAAGGAGAGGATGTCCGCGTCCGAATCACTGTAGGCCACGCCCGGTTCATAGCCCTGCACCGCGAGCACGCCGCCTATGGTGCCGCGTATGTGCATGGGAACGCCCAGCCAGGAACTGAAGGTCATGTCGCCGCTGCCTTCCGTCACCTGGCCGCCGGCTTCGAGCAGCTTGAGCCGCGCCGCATCGATGATTTGCGGCCGGCCGGTGCTCAGCACGAACTCGGTCAGCCCGCGACGGTAGGGCACGTCGCTCAACTGCAGGGTGTCGCCGTCGCGCTCGTCCACGTAGTAGGCGAAATTCTTGCGCTGTTTTTGCGCGTCGTAAAGGCAGACGTAGCAGTTCTTCGCATACAGCAGTTCGCCCAGCAGGCCGTGCACCGATTGCAGGAAGTCATAAAAGGACAGGTCGGCCGCGGCGCGCTCGGCGATGCGGTAGAACACCCGCTGCAGGGTTTCGGCTTTTTTCTGCTCCAGCGCCTCGGCCTGCAGCTCGCGGGTGCGCTGCTCCAGCCACAGCGTGGCCGAGGTTTCCTGCTTCTGCTTTTCAAGTTGCAGCTCGCGGTAGTCGGCCTGCAGCGCCTGGTGTTGCTGCTGCAACTGCTTGAGCTGGAGTTGCAGGTCGGCGTCGGACGGCATGGCGCGGCTTTTGTGCTCGGGTGGAGTGACGGGCCGCCGTGCCGGCATCAGGGTGTGCCCAGCCCGTCCACCGTCTGGAACATGGCCTCGCGCGCCTGCGCCACGATCTGCGTGCGCCATTCGTCGGTGTCGACGTAGAACGCGTCCATCATCTGGCGCTTGATCGCCGCGTGCACCTCGGGCGGCGCTTCGGGGTGCTTGTGCAGCCAGTGGTCGGCGCGCAGCGCGCCTATCATTTCGAGGATGGGCAGCGTGCCGTATTCCATGGCCATAGCGGTGTATTCGGCCCGCGGGCACTCGTCGTGCGCGGCGTACGACATCAGGCCCGTGAGTTTGGCCGAGGTCGAGGAGCCGTCGTAGAAAGAGGTCACGGGCGTGGCGCCGCCGCCGTCCCACCAGGCGCGTGCGCGCGCCAGGGATTTAGCGTCGTCGTTGCCGGCAAAGATGCGCTCGCCCAGGCCGCTGGGGCCCAGGCCCGTGTGCAGATCCATCCAGGCGATGCGTGTGGCTTGCTGCGCGAAGGTTTGCAGCACTTCGCGCAGGGTGCGGTTGTTCCAGGTCGGCGCGGTGCCGCCGAAGAACATGCCGTCGGCGTATTCATGCTGCCCCTGCGACACCGCCGCCTGGTAGCGCGTCACGCCGTGGGTGTCTATATAGGCCGCGATGGCGGCCTCATTCGCTGCCGTGGGCGGCCATTGCTCGGGCAGCAGCAGGTCGTGGACTTCGCGGTAGGCTTCGTTCTCGGGCAGGGGCTGGCTGAAGTCATGGAAGTTGCGGTTCAGGTCCACGTTTTCATGCGTGGTGCGCCGCGCGTACGAAAAGCCGTGCGGGTTGAGCGCATGGATGTATAGCACCGCCACGCCGCCCGCGCGGGCCCTGGCGCGCCATTCGGCGTCGTGCGCGGCGTACACCTGCACGCCCGAGCCGCAGTAGCCTTCCACGCCGTGGCAGGCGCTGCTGACCACAAAGAGGCGTTCGGCATCGGGTTCGCCGTCCAGGGCCACGTCCATGGCCAAGGTTTCGCCGTCGCGGCCCTTGAGCGGGTGTTCGTACGAACGCAGCGCCATGCCGGCGGCGCCGGCCGCCTCGAGGAATTTGGCGCGCGCAGCCGCATAGCTGGCCGAAAAAGCCGCATGTATGTTCATGGTGTCGTTGTTGGAGGTCAGGGTCAGGCCCTGGCAGCCGTGCCCAGCCAGCGCGTGGCCAGCTGGACCCAGTAGGTGCCGCCCAGGGGGATCAGGTCGTCGTTGAAGTCGTAGCTCGGGTTGTGCAGTGTGCAGGGCCCCCCGCCGTGGCCCATTTCGCGGTGCGCGCCGTCGCCGTTGGAAATGAAACAGTAGGCGCCGGGTTTAGCCTGCAGCATGTAGGCGAAGTCTTCGGCGCCCATGGTGGGCTCTTGCGCCAGTACGTTGGCCGGCCCCACGATGTCGCCCATCACCCGGCGCGCGAAGTCGGCCTCGGCGGCGCTGTTGACGGTGGGCGGGTAATTGCGCGTGAACTTGAACTCGCAGCGCGCCTCGAAGGCGGCGCAAGTGTGTTCGGCGACTTCCTTCATGCGTCTTTCGATCAGGTCCAGCACCTCGATGCTGAAGGTGCGCACCGTGCCCTGCAGCTCGCAAAAATCGGGCACCACGTTGGTGGCTTCGCCGGCGTGGATCATGGTCACCGAGATGACGCCCGCGTCGACCGGCTTTTTGTTGCGGCTGATGATGTTCTGGAAGCCCTGCACCATCTGGCAGGCCACCGGCACCGGGTCTATGCCGGTGTGCGGCATCGCGGCATGGCCGCCCTTGCCGCGTATGGTGATCTTGAATTCGTTGCTCGACGCCATCACAGGCCCCGCGCTGACGGCGAAAGTGCCGACAGGCGCGCCCGGCCAGTTGTGCATGCCGAAGACGGCTTCGACGGGAAATTTTTCGAAGAGGCCGTCCCTGATCATCTCGCGCGCGCCGCCGCCGCCTTCTTCGGCCGGCTGGAAGATCAGGTAAACCGTGCCGTCAAAGTCGCGGTTCTGCGAGAAGTGGCGCGCCGCGGCCAGCAGCATGGCGGTGTGGCCGTCGTGGCCGCAGGCGTGCATCTTGCCCGGCTGTGTGCTGGCATGGGGGAATTTGTTGAACTCCTGCATGGGCAGGGCGTCCATGTCGGCGCGCAGGCCCACGGCACGGCCGCAAGCGCCGCCGTCGCGCCCATGCACGATGCCGACCACGCCGGTCGTGCCCATGCCGCGGTGAACCGGGATGCCCCAGGACTCGAGCTTTTGCGCGACCACGTCGGCGGTGCGCACTTCCTGGAAACACAGTTCAGGGTGGGCGTGGATGTCGCGGCGCACGGCCGCGATGTCGGCCGCTCCGGCCAGGATGGATTCAATGATTTTCATGATGATGTCCCCTAAGAGTACATATTACCCAAGCCGGTTCCGCTTTGCATGACAGTGCCTGGGTTCCTGGTATTAGTGCCTAAATCCGGCCTTCTTCGACCGCATGGCAGGCCACACGAACGCCTTCGAGCGGCAGGAACTCCGGCCTTTCGCTGCGGCAGCGTTCGTTGGCATGCGGGCAGCGCGGGTGGAAGGTGCAGCCGCCGGGCGGGTTCAGCGGATTGGGCACTTCGCCCGACACCGGGGTGCGGGCGCGGCCGGTGTCGTGCATCTTGGGGATGGCGTCCAGCAGCATGCGTGTATAGGGATGGCGCGGCCTGTCGAACAGGCTGTGCTTGTCGGCCAGTTCCACGAGGCGGCCCAGGTACATCACGCCGACCTGGTCGCTGACATGGCGCACCACCGCGAGGTTGTGCGAGATGAAGAGGTAGGTCAGGCCGCGCGTGCGCTGCAGGTCCTTCATGATGTTGAGCACCTGCGCCTGCACGCTCACGTCGAGCGCCGAGGTGGGTTCGTCGCAGACCAGGAATTCAGGCTCGGTGGCCAGCGCGCGCGCGATGGAGATTCGCTGGCGCTGCCCACCCGAGAACTGGTGCGGGTACTTTGGCATGTCCAGCGGCGACAGGCCGACTGACTTGAGCAGCTCGCCCACGCGCTCCTTGAGCGCGGCGCCGCCCTCCAGGATGCCGTGCTCGCGCAGCGGCTCGGCGATGATGTCTTCGATCGTCCAGCGCGGGTTCAGGCTCGCGTACGGGTCCTGGAAAATCATCTGGATACGGCTGCGCAGTTGCTGCCCGGCCGGTGTCTTGAACACCGCATGGGCGTTCTGGCCGTCAAAGGTCAGGCCGCCGCGCGTGGGTTCATACAGGCCCACCAGCAGGCGCGCCACGGTGCTTTTGCCGCAGCCCGATTCACCGACGAGCGCCAGCGTCTTGCCCTTTTCAATCTCGAAGCTCACGCCGTCAACGGCCTTGAGCAAGAGGCGGGGCTTGCGTTCCAGCACGCGGTTCAACCAGGGAGGCGATACGTCGAAGGTCTTGGCCAGGTCATGCGCCTGGACCAGCGGGGCCTCCGCGCTCGTTGCGCTTTGCAATGTTTCGATATTCGGGATCCCGCTCATGCCACCACTCCCGCATGCGCATCGTGCAGCCAGCACGCGGCGCGCGTGGCGCCGGCCGGCATCAGGTCGGGCCTGTCCTGTCGGCAGCGGTCAAAAGCCTTGGGGCAGCGCGGGTTGAAGGCACAGCCCTGTGGGATGGCGTTCAGGCGCGGCATGGCGCCGTCGATCTGGTAGAGGCGCTCGCGCTCCACCGCGATGTCGGGAATCGCGGCCATCAGGCCTGCGGTGTAGGGGTGCGACGGGTGGTTGATCACCTGGTGCACCGGGCCTATCTCGGCGATACGCCCGGCATACATCACGGCCACGCGGTCGCAGGTCTCGGCGATCACGCCCATGTCGTGGGTGATCAGCATCACGGCGGCGCCGCGCTGCCTGCAGATGTCTTTGAGCAAGGTGATGATCTGCGCCTGGATGGACACGTCGAGCGCGGTGGTCGGCTCGTCGGCCACGATCAGCTTGGGCTCGGCCGCAAGTGCCAGCGCGATCACCACGCGCTGGCGCATGCCGCCGGAGAACTGGTGCGGGTAGTGGTCTATGCGCTGCGCGGCCGCCGGGATGCCGGTGTCGTTGAGCAGCTCGATGGCGCGCGCCCTGGCTTCCCGCGCCGTCACTGGCAGGTGGGCCTGTATGGTTTCCACCAGTTGCCGGCCTATGGTGTAGAGCGGGTTCAGCGAGGTCAGCGGGTCCTGGAAGATCGCTCCTATCTTGCGTCCGCGGATGTGGCGCATGCGCTCGTGCGGCAGGTTGTCGATGCGCTCGCCTTCCAGCAACACCTGGCCGCCGGCCACGCGCCCAGGCGGCTCCAGCAGGCCGATGATGGCGGCGCCGGTCAGCGATTTTCCCGCACCCGATTCGCCCACCACGCCCAGAATTTCACCGGGCGCGATGTCGAAGGAAATGTCGTCCAGCGCGCGCAGCGTGCCGCGCCGGCCGGGGAACTCGACCACCAGGTTCTTGATTTGTAAAAGACTCATTGTGGGATTCGCTTTTACCGGAGACGCGGGTTCAAGGCATCCCGCAGCCAGTCGCCCAGCAGGTTCACGCTCAGCGCGATCAGCACCAGCATCAGGCCCGGGAACACGGTGATCCACCACTCGCCCGAGAACAGGTAGTCGTTGCCCACGCGGATCAGCGTGCCCAGCGAGGGCGAGGTGGGCGGCGCGCCCACGCCCAGGAAGGAGAGGGTGGCCTCGGTGATGATGGCGGTCGCCACCTGGATGGTCGCCAGCACCAGCACCGGCCCCATCACATTGGGCAGCACGTGGCGGCGCATGATGCGCAGCGGCGCCACACCGGTGACGCGGGCGGCCTGCACGTATTCCTTGCCGCGTTCCACCATGGTCGAGCCGCGCACCGTGCGCGCGTACTGGACCCAGCCCGACTGGCCCATGGAGATCGACAGAATCAGCACGCCCATGGCCAGCAACTGGCTGGCGTCGGGAAACACCGCGCGCCCCACGCCCGCAATCAGCAACGCGACCAGGATGGGCGGAAACGAGGACATCACGTCGCAGACCCGCATCAGGGCCGAGTCAATCCAGCCTCCGCGAAAGCCCGCAAGCAGGCCCAGCGAAACGCCGGCCAGCATGGACAGGATGACGGAGGCGAAGCCCACGACCAGCGAGATGCGCGCGCCGTACATCAGCGCCGACAGGATGTCGCGCCCCTGGTCGTCGGTGCCCAGCAGGTATTTGGAACTGCCCTGCGCGCTCCAGGCCGGCGGCAGGCGCGCATCGCTGAGTTCCAGCGTGCTCAGGTTGAACGGGTCATGCGGCGCCACCCAGCCGGCAAACACCGAGCAAAAAATGCAGACCAGCGCAATGGCCGCCGCCACCATCGCAACCGGTGATGTGCGAAAGCTGTGGCCTACATCACTGTCAAGCCAGCGCGCAAGGGTTTTTTTCATCAGAAGGAGCGTGCAGTCAGTGTCATCAAGGGCGAATGAAGCGAGACCCGTGCCAGCCAGCAACAGCGCGGAACCGGCTTTGCCGGGCCGCAGCTGTTGTCCCCTGCAGGGGAGAGGCCGCTACGCGAAGCGAGAAGGCAACAGGGGGGTGGTTACTTGCCCTGTATGGGAGAGGCCGTTACGCGCAGCGAAAAGGCAACAGGGAGTGTTTATTTTTTTATGGTCATCCACTTGAAGAACATGAAGTTGTCGGCCAGCTGGACCAGCTCGATCTTCTTGCTGGTGCCCCAGGCCAGCGACTGCTGGTGCAGCGGCAGGTGGCCGACGTCGGCATTGTGGATGTCGAAGGCTTCCTTGATCATCGCGTTGCGCTTGGTCTTGTCGGTTTCGGACTGGATCTTCTTGGTCAGTTCATCGACCTTGGGGTTGCAATACGCGCCCAGGTTGAA
Source organism: Polaromonas sp. P1_H6 (assembly GCF_056405195.1). Taxonomy (NCBI): domain Bacteria; kingdom Pseudomonadati; phylum Pseudomonadota; class Betaproteobacteria; order Burkholderiales; family Comamonadaceae; genus Polaromonas; species Polaromonas sp. P1_H6. The sequence continues at coordinate 45,005 of NZ_JBFUCN010000025.1, read as the reverse complement.
CTGGCCGGCGCCCTTGTCGTCCACGCAGGCGACCAGTGCATTGAGCGCGTTGTGCGCGTCATAGGTGGCCGGCGTCCAGCCCAGCAGGTAAAAACTGGTGTCGCGGCGCAGCACCTTGGGGAAGTAGGTGCCCTTGGTTTCGGCCTGCAGGTTGATCTTCACGTTGATGCGCGACAGGTTGGCGGCCACGGCCTGGCAGATGCGGCTGTCGTTCACGTAGCGGTCGTTCGGGCAGTTCATGGCCACTTCAAAACCGTTGGGGTAGCCTGCCTCGACCATCAGTTTCTTCGCTGCTTCCGGGTCGTAGGGCAGGCGCTTGTTCTGCTCAGCCTGGAAGCCGTTGATGCCGGGGCCTATCAGAAGCGCCGTCGGGCTGGAGGCGCCGCGCATCACGGTCTTTTTGATGCCGTCGATGTCGATAGCTTGGTAAAACGCCTGGCGCACGCGCTTGTCTTTGAACGGGTTCTTGCCCTTGATGTTCGAATACAGCAACTCATCGCGTTTCTGGTCCATGCCCAGGAACACGGTGCGCATTTCCGGGCCGACCAGCACCTTGGTGCCGGCGTTGCCGTTGACGCGTTCGATATCCTGCACCGGCACCGGTTCCATCACGTCGACCTCGCCCGACAGCAGGGCGGCGACGCGGGTCGCGTCGTTGCCGATGGGGGTGTAGATCACTTCCTGGACGTTGCCGTCAATCTTGCCCCAGTAGGTGCCGTTGCGGACAAAGGTGGTGCGCACATTGGGCTGGCGCTCGCGTACACGGTAGGGGCCGGTGCCGTTTGCGCGGAAGGACGCCGCGTTTTCGATGCCCTTGCGGCGGTCCACCGGCCGGGTCGCCTGGTTGGTCTCGCACCACTTCTTGCTCATCATGTAGACCAGCGAGATCACGTCCGGCAGGATGGGGAAGGGCGTCTTGGTTTCGATTTCGACCACATGGTCGTTGATCTTGCGCACTTCCTTGAAGTCGTTGGTGTAGCTTTTCATGTCCGAGCCCTCGGCCTGGGTGCGGTTGAAGCTGAACACCACGTCGTCGGCCGTGAACGGCGTGCCGTCATGGAATTGCACGCCCTTGCGCAATTCGAAGCGCCAGACAGTCGGCGAGGTCTGCTTCCACGAGGTGGCCAGGCCCGGGGCCAGGCTCAGGTCCTTGTTGCGGATTACCAGGCCCTCGTAGGCATTGCCGGTCACGCTGAGCTGCAGCGATTCGTTGAGCGAATGCGGGTCCATGGACAGCGAGTCGCCCTGGTTGGCGACCCTCAGGGTCTGCGCGGATGCGACAAAGCTGGTGGCCGCGAAGGCGCACAGCAGGCTGGCCGAGAGCAGTTTGGACTTGAATTTCATCGGGAACTCCTGGTGGAAGGGATGAGGGCTTGCGGGGTAAAAACGGAAAAAAAAGCGGAGGAAAAGGGTGCGGACTGAGGTGTCAGTGGCCCGCCGCGTTGCCGACGCGCAGCCTGGGGTCCACCGCGAAGTACAGCAGGTCGACGACCAGGTTGATGATGACAAAAATCAGCGCGATCAGGCACAGGTAGGCCGCCATCACCGGGATGTCGGCGAAGGTCACCGCCTGGATGAACAGCAGGCCCATGCCGGGCCACTGGAACACGGTCTCGGTGATGATGGCGAAGGCGATCAGGCCGCCCAGCTGCAGCCCGGTGATGGTCATCACCGGGACCAGCGTGTTGCGGAGCGCGTGGCCGAAGTGGATGACGCGGTCGGGCAGGCCGCGGGCGCGCGCGAACTTGATGTAGTCGGTGCGCAGCACTTCCAGCATTTCCGCGCGCACCAGCCGCATGATCAGCGTGAGCTGGAACACCGCCAGCGTTACGGCCGGCAGCACGATGTGGTGCCAGCCGTCGGCCTTGAAGAGGCCGGTGCTCCACCAGCCGATCTGCACGGTTTCGCCGCGGCCGAAACTCGGGAACCAGCCCAGGCCCACGGCGAACACCAGGATCAGCAGGATGCCGATCAGGAAGGTCGGCAGCGATACGCCCAGCAGCGAAATCGTCATGAACACCTGGCTCAGGAAACTGCCGCGGCGCAGCGCCGAATACACGCCCATGGGGATGCCGATCAGCAACGCCATCAAGGCCGCCACCAGGGCCAGCTCCAGCGTCGCGGGAAAGCGTTCGGCGATCAGGCGCGAGACCTTGGCGCCCTGGCGCAGGCTCAGGCCGAATTCGCCCTGCGCGGCATTCACGAGGAAATGCCAGAACTGCACGATGAAGGGCCGGTCCAGGCCGAGGTCGGCGCGCAGTTGGGTGATCTGGGCGGGGGAGGCATCCTGCCCCAGCAGGAACACCACCGGATCGCCGACATACTGGAACAGCATGAAGGCGATCAGTGCGACCACGACCATCACGATCACGGCCTGGATCAGGCGGCGCAGAATAAAAGCAAGCATCGGCCAAAGAAAAAAGTATCGGGCGATACTAGCAGAGCAATTGCTATGCCGACACAGGGGTTTACTTTAGGGTTAAAGAAACTGCGTAGGCCCCGCACTTGCCCTGAATCGGGCTTTTCACTGCCCTTTTAAGGTGCCGCGCGCCTCTTTGCGGCGCGATGGGCGCTAAAGCCGTTGCAGCTTTTTTCGCACCAGGTGGATATTGGCGCGCAGCGCATACAGCTCGTCGGCATAGGACAGCGGCACCGTGATCTTTTCGGCCCGGCGTTCCAGGTCGTTGAGTTCTTCCAGCAGGGCCTGGTTTTTGGCGCTGTTGCGATCGCCATCGCCGTTGCCGTCCACCCGGTTTTCGATGTCGCGCAGCCGGCCGTACCAGCGGAAGATGCGCGAACGCACGCGAAAGGCGTAAAGCGGCGGGATGATGCGCGACAGCGGCAGCATGATGGCGATGATGATGCCCATCACCAGCCACATGCGCTCGACCAGGTTGGCCACCCAGAAGGGGAGGTAGCGCTGCAGCACCGGCGTGCCGTTCTTGATGGCGCGCTCGGCTTCCTTGGAAATGGGCAGCTCGCTGTTGTCGCGGTTGGGGTATTCGCGGGCATTCTTGAACCAGCCGGCCCCGCCGTGGATGTCGTTGCCCGCCTGGGCCAGCAGCTGCTGCAGGGCGGGGTGGGTGCCGGTGCGCGTGATCAGCGAAGTGGTGGACGCCACCAGCCGCACGTCGTCGGGCGGGATGTTGCCGGCCAGGTCCACTACGCCGCGCGGCAGGCGCGTGGGCGTCAGGAAGGCAAAACGCCGGGAATAGGCCTCGCTCTGGGCGAAGTTCATCAGTTTCACGCCGGGCGTCTGCAGCAGCATCTGCACCATCAGCGACTCGGGCGCGGACGCGAACACGATGGCGTCCAGCTCGCCGCCCAGGAAGGCAACGGTGGCGGGCGTCTGCTCCAGCCGGGACAGTTTCAGCGTCGCGGCGTCAATGCGGTTGCTGTCCAGCAGTTTGGCCATCAGGCTGGGAACGCCGCTGCCGGGCGTACCCACGTTGACGCGCAGGCCTTGCAACTGCGTGAGCGATGCCAGGCTGGCGTCCTCCATCGGGTCTGCTTTGGCCGGTCGGCCGCCCGGATTCTTGGCCGCCCGCGCCGCAGCGGCCACCTTGCGCGCGGCGTCCTCGCGGTAGAACAGCCAGAGCGGCTCCACAAACAGGCTGCCGAGAGATGTCAGATCTTCCTCGTCCTGCTCTGTGTAGTCGCTGGTGCCGCCCTGGACAAAACCCACGTCGACCTTGCCTTCGCGCAGCAACTGCAGGTTGGCGGCCGAGCCCTCCGAGGGCTGCAGGACCACCTGGATGCCCTCGGCCGCCAGGGCCCTGGCGTAGCGTTTGCCGAATTCCTCATACGCGCTTTGCGCCGGGCCGGTGGCCAGCGTCACGCGCTTGGGCGGGTTCGGGTCCAGCCACCAGTAGGCCAGCGCCAGCAATGCGATGGCCAGCAGGATGAACGGGCCTGCGGAGACCCACAGGTCGCGCAGCGACAGCAGGGTGTAGCGTATGGTTTTGGACATGCGGGCAACCTTATCACGCTGGCGCAACGTGCTTATTCCACCCTTTTTTCAATCGCGGTCACCGTGAACCGGCCGTCCGCCTTACCGGTGTGGAAGCCAAAGCAGGGTGAGCAGGGCTTGTTTCAGATGTTTCATGAGGAATCCTTTCAGTTCACCGACTCATGCCCTGGCCTATGGATAGGGCGCCGGCAGGGGAATGGCCGCATGGCCGAAAATGGCGAATTGGACGTGAATTTTCTTTTTTGATTTTCAGGGGATCAGGCATTGAAGCTTTTGGCACGCTCTTTGAGCCCGGGTGTCGCGGCCGCGCTGGCATCGGCTTTGCTGTTCGGTGCGGGGACGCCGCTGGCCAAATGGCTGCTCGGCGAGATGAGTCCCTGGATGCTGGCCGGGCTTTTGTACCTGGGATCCGGCCTGGGCCTGTTCGTGTATCGCCGGATGCGGGGCGCCGCCCGCCCGCGCCTGGCCCCCGGCGAGATGCGCTGGCTGGCCGCCGCGGTGCTGTGCGGCGGCGGCATCGCGCCGGTGCTGTTGATGTACGGGCTGTCGGCCATGCCTTCCAGTCACGCCGCCTTGCTGCTCAATGCCGAAGCGGTGTTGACGGCGGTGCTGGCATGGATGGTGTTCAAGGAGAACGTCGATAGGCGGATCGCGCTGGGCATGGCCGCCATCGTGGCGGGCGCGCTGCTGCTCAGCTGGCCCCAGTCGGATCCATCTGATCCATCAACGTCCACATTTACCTTGCTGTGGCCGGCATCCGCGGTGCTGCTGGCGTGTTTTTTCTGGGCCCTGGACAACAACTTCACGCGAAAGGTGTCGCTGACGGATGCTTCATGGATTGCCTGCGTGAAAGGGCTGGCTGCAGGCGTCACGAACCTGTTGCTCGCTTTCCTGGTGGGGGCGGCGTTGCCGGGTCCTGGGAAAACAGCCATCGCCATGGGGGTCGGCCTGCTGGCCTACGGTGTGAGCCTGGCACTTTTTGTCGTCGGCTTGCGGCACTTGGGGACTTCACGGGCCGGCGCGTACTTCTCGACCGCGCCTTTTGTCGGGGCGCTGTTTTCCGTGGTGTTTCTGGCGGAGCCCGTCAGCTGGAAACTGCTGGCGGCCGCCGCGCTGATGGCGTACGGTATCTGGCTGCACCTGACCGAGCACCACGCGCATGTGCACACGCATGAAGTCCTGGAGCATGAACACGCGCACACGCACGACGAGCACCATACGCACGACCATACACCCGCGGTCGCGGGAACGCATTCGCATCCCCACAGGCATGAGCCCGTGACCCACAGCCATGCCCATTACCCGGACGTCCATCATCGCCACGGCCATGATGGCGGCCGTTAACCAACGGAGCTGGATCGCCCGGCAGCTTCAGGTTTTTTGAAGCTGCAGCCGGGCCTTGTCCAGCCACAGTTGCAGGCTGTCCAGCAAGTCCCCACGGCTGAAGGAGCAGCTTTCTTCGGTGAACAGCGCGCTGGACTCGAGCCGGTTCAGCAGCTGTGACAACACCTCACCAAAACGTTCGGGCAGGGCGGTCGCCAGGCTTGCCTGCTGCATCGCGAGCTGCGAAAAAGCGGCCACGCCCAGGGTGTCGTCGCGCAATTGCCGCAGGGCGATTTGCAGTGCGTCGAGCTGGTCCTGGGCTGTCATGGTTCGATTGCAGGAAAAGGTCTAGGCGGCCGCCGATGCCGTCACGCGCGACGGCATGCGGTCAAACACCAGGGTCAGCATGGCCAGCAGGCCGAAGGGCACGCCCACCCAGCCCAGTTGCGCAAAGCCCACCTGATCCAGCAGCGCGCCGCTGATCACCGCGCCCAGCGCCGTGCCCACGTAGAGCATGGAGCCGTTGAGGCTCAGCAGCAGCGGCGCCTGCGCCGGCGAGAGGCTGGCCAGCCGGCTTTGCTGCGGCGCCATCAGGCCGAAGCCCGCGATGCCCCAGGCCACCAGCACGGCCATGGTGGCCGGCACATTGCCGCGCGTGAGCGGCAGCAGGCACATCATCGCGACCAGCACGGCCAGCTGCACGCGCAGGGTGCGCAGCGCGCCGAAGCGGTCCGTCGCCCAGCCGCCCATCAGCGTGCCTCCCACACCGGCCAGGCCGAAGACGGCAAGCGTGGCCGAGAGTTGCGCCGAATTCATGGGGTTGAGCGCCTGCAGCACCGGCCCGACATAGGCAAACACGCTGAAGATGGCGATGAAGTACAGCAAGGTGCGGCCCCACACGCGCAGCACCGCGCCCTGGCGCGCGGCGGCCCGGAAGCCCGCGAAGCTGGTGCCGGCGCTGGCCATGTTGGCGGGAATCAGCCAGCTGGCCGCGACCAGCGCCGTCAGGCTTGCCGCCGCCGACAGCCACACCGGCACGCGCCAGCCGAACTCAAAACCCAGCCAGGCGCCTATGGGCAGGCCCACGGCGTAGCTGATGCTCATGCCCAGGAAGGTGATGGACAGCGCCCGGCCGCGCAGCGCGGGCACCACCATGCTGACGGCCAGCGCCGAGGCGGCGGCGGTGAACATGGCGCCAGCACCCATCAGCACGCGGCCCAGCAGCAGCAAGGGCAGGTTGGGCGCCAGGGCGCACACCAGGCAGCCCGCCGTGAACAGCGCCAGCGCCAGTTGCACCGCGCGTTTGCGGGGCCAGCCGGCCGTGAAGATGATGAGCAGCGGCGCCAGCACGGCGGTGGCCACGGCATAGGCCGTCATGGCCTGGCCGGCAGCCGCCACGCTGATGCCCAGCGAGAGGCTCATGGGCTGCAGGATGCCGCCCAGCACAAAGGCGCCGCTGCCTATGACCAGGTTGCACAGGGCGAAAAAATACAGGATGGGGGGCATGGTGTTCATCAAGGCGGCGTCGGGTCGGCGGGACAGCGCAAGTCGCCCAGGGGTGGCGGGCGCTAGCAGCGATCAAATCAGGAGCGGGTCAGTCTGTCCCCGCCATTGTGCGGGAAGCGGCCCGACCCTGCAGGGCCGGGGGCAAGTTGACGCCAAAAAAAGCCAGGCCTGGGCAAGCCATGGCCCTTTGACGCGCAGCTTTGGTGCGCTTTGCAGAGCCCCGAAGCCGGCCGGGGCGAGCTGGTCGCCCGTGCTTACTGGATCATGCCGAGGAACTGCTTGAGCTCGGCGGTCTGTGGGTTGGAGAACACCTCGTCGGGCGGACCGATCTCGTGCACGCGCCCCTGGTGCATAAAGACCACGCGGTCGCAGACCTTGCGGGCGAAATTCATCTCGTGCGTCACCATCAACAGCGTCATGCCCTCGGCGGCCAGGCTTTCCACCACCTGCAACACCTCGCCCACAAGTTCCGGGTCCAGCGCCGAGGTGATCTCGTCGCACAGCAGCACCGAAGGCTGCATGGCCAGCGCGCGCGCGATCGCCACGCGCTGCTGCTGCCCGCCCGAAAGCTGGTCGGGCCAGGATTCGAATTTTTCGGCCAGGCCCACGCGCTGCAGCAACGCGCGCGCATGCTCGGCGGCGGGGGCGCCGGCCGTCTTCTTGACCAGCGTGGGTGCCAGCATGATGTTCTTGCCGACCGTCAGGTGCGGGAACAGGTTGAAGCTCTGGAAGATCATGCCCACGCGCTGGCGCAGCTCGCGCATGACCTGCGGGTTGTCGTGCAGCAGGTGTTTGCCGTCCACGCGCAGCGTGCCGCTCTGGAAGACTTCCAGCCCGTTGATGCAGCGCAGCAGCGTGCTTTTGCCCGAGCCGCTTTTGCCGATGATGGCGATCACTTCGCCGGCCTTGACTTCCAGGTCTATGCCTTTCAAGACCTCATTGGTACCGAAGCTTTTGCGCAACTGGTTGATTTCGACCAGTGTCCTGTCGGCCGTGGCGGGGGATGGGATAGCTGTGGCGTTAGGGTTAGCGTCCATTTCTGGCTTTCCTCTCAAGCTTGCGGGCATACAGGGATATGGGGAAACACAGCGCGAAGTACATCAGCGCGACGCAGCTGTACACCACAAAAGGTTTGAAGGTGGCGTTGGTGATCATGGTGCCGGCCTTGGTCAGCTCGATGAAACCGATCACCGAGGCCAGCGCCGTGCCTTTGACTACCTGCACCAGGAAGCCGACAGTCGGCGGCACGGCGATGCGCACGGCCTGCGGCAGCACGATGTAGCGCAACTGCTCGCCGAAGTTGAGCGCCAGGCTTTGCGCGGCTTCCCACTGGCCCTTGGGGATCGCGTCGACACAGCCGCGCCAGATCTCGGCCAGGTAGGCGCTGGTGTAAAGCGTGAGCGCCACCGCGGCCGCCACCCAGGCCGGCACGTTGATGCCGAAGAGCGCCAGGCCGAAGTAGGCCAGGAAGAGCTGCATCAGCAGCGGCGTACCCTGAAACAGCAGCACATAGCCGTCGAGCGCGCGGCGTGCGATGCGCGCCGCTTTCTGCGCGCCCGGCACTGCGCGCGTGGCCGACAGCCGGCCCACCAGCAACAGCGCGCCGACAATGCCGCCGCCGATGAAGGCGACCAGCGAGAGAACGATGGTCCAGCGCGCCGCCAGCAGCAGGTTGCGGAAGATGTCCCAGACGGTGAATTCGATCATCGCAATTCCTTTGGATGTAGCGACGGGTAATGAGTGGCCATGGGGGCTTTCCACTCAGCAGGGGCCGCGGAACCGGCTTTGCCGGGCCGCAGGCGCAGCGCCCCCTCGGGGGGCAGAGAGCTACACGCAGTGAGCGAACGTGGGGGCATGTTTATCGACCGAACAGGAACTTCGGCCCCGCCCAGTTGAGAAGTTTGCGGACCGCGACCGACAGCACCAAATAAATCAGCGTGGCAATGATGAAAGCCTCAAACGCCCTGAAGTTGCGGCCCTGGATCAAGTTGGCGGCGTAAGACAGCTCTTGCGTGGAGATCTGCCCGCAGACGGCCGAGCCCAGCATCACGATGATGATCTGGCTCACCATGGCCGGCCAGACCTTCTTGAGCGCTGGCGGCAGCACCACGCGGGTGTAGATTTGCACCCGGTTGAGCGCCAGGCTTTCGGCCGCCTCGACCTGCCCGCGCGGCGTGGCTTCAACGCCGGCGCGGATGATCTCGGTGGCGTAGGCCGACAGGTTGATCACCATGGCCAGCACCGAGGCGGTTTCGGGCGAAAGCTTGAAGCCCGCGGCCGGCAGGCCGAAGAAGATAAAAAACAGCTGCACGATAAAAGGCGTGTTGCGAATCAACTCGACGTAAGCGCCCACCACCCAGCGCAGCCAGGTCGGCCCGCTGGCACGCGCCCAGGCAAAGCCCATGCCCATGAATACGCCCAGCACCGACGAGATCGCCGTCAGGCCCAGCGTCCAAGCGACGCCGATGGCCAACAGCGGCCATTGGCTTAATACGGCCATGAAATCAAGCTCGACACGCATGGGTCACATCCTTTGAAAGATCACCGTCGGTTCTTCCCTACCAGCAGCCGCCGTGGAACCGGCTTCGCCGGGCCACCAGCGGCGCCCCCTGCAAGGGGGGAGGCGGTTACGCGAAGCGAACCGCAACGGGGGTGTACAACTTACTGCGGCAAATCACCGGCGGGACGACCGAGCCACTTCATGGCCAGTTTGTCGAGGTCGCCTGATTTCTTGCCCTCGGCGATGATTTCGTTGACTTTCAGGCGCAGCTTGTCTTCGCCCTTGCCGACCCCGATGAAGTTGGGCGAGTCTTTCAGCAACAGCTTGTATTCGGTGTTGAGTTGCGGGTTCTTGGCCATCATGTTGCCTGCGACCGACGCGCCGGTAGCGATCAGCTGCACCTGGCCGGCGGTGTAGGCCGACACCGTGGTGTTGTTGTCTTCAAAGCGCTTGATGTCCGTGCCGGCAGGCGCGACCTTGCTCAATTCCTGGTCTTCCAGGGCGGCGCGGGTCACGCTGATGGTTTTGCCGTTGAGGTCGGCAAACGATTTGATGCTCATGCTCTTGGGGCCGAAGACGGCCTGGAAGAAAGGGGTGTAGGCGGCGGTGAAGTCGATGACTTTTTCGCGCTCCGGGGTTTTGCCCAGCGTGGAGATCACCAGGTCGGCCTTCTTGGTTTGCAGGTAGGCGATGCGGTTGGCGCTGGTCACGGGCACGAGTTCAATCTTGACGCCGAGTTTTTGCGCGATGTAGCCGGCCATCTCCACGTCCAGGCCCTGGGGCTTGAGGTCGGTGCCGACCATGCCGTAAGGCGGGAAGTCGGTCGGGATGGCGATCTTGATTTCCTTGGCCTTCATGATGTCGTCCAGCGCGGTTTGCGCATGGGCGCCGGAGGCGGCCAGCACGGCGGCTGCGGCGAGGGCGAAAGAGAAAACGCGTTTGCTGGACTTCATAGCAGGGCTCCAAGGTAGGTTGAGGAATCGTCTGGGGTTTTGGCCGAGGCACGGCCGGGCTTGCGAACACGGGAAGGCGGGGAAGACGCCGGTTTTTCGGCCGGGGCTTGCGCGGCCAGGGGGCTCAGCGCGCTGCGCAGTTGTGCCAGCGGATCGCCGCCGCCCGCCTGCAGCTTGAGCGCGGCCTGCACGCTGCCGATGTGCGCCTGCATGAGTTTTTCGGCTTTCGCCAGGTCGCCTTTTTCCAGCGCCTGCACGATGAGCACATGCTCTTCGCAGGACTGCGCCGCGTCGTGCGAGGACTGGTAAAGCATGGCGATCAGGGTGGTGCGCGCGGTGAAGTCGCGCAGGGTGTCGGCCAGCAGGCTGTTGCCCAGGCATTCAGCCAGGCACACGTGGAAGTCGCCCAGCAAAAAGCTGCGCAGGCCCACGTCGTCGCCCTTGATGGCGGCTTTTTCGCGGGTCAGATGGCTTTTGAGCTGCTTGATGGCGGCCTTGCTGACGTCGGTGGTGCAGCGGATCAGGCCCATCTCGATCACGCGGCGCGCCTCAAAGGCCTCGCGCGCTTCTTCCTGGGAGGGTTCGATCACATACCAACCGCGCCGGCTGCTGACAGTGACGATGCCACGCACCGCCAGCCGGGTCAGGGCTTCGCGGACGATGGTGCGGCTGCAGTCAAACAGCAGCGCGAGCTGCTGCTCGCCCAGTCGCGAGCCGGGCGCAAGCTTTTGCGCCATCACGGCTTCGATGATGCGATTGCTGATGTCGGGGGCGGTGGCCATGCACAAGCCAGTGCATATCCCGTGCCAACCCCTTTGTCTGGTTCAGCCAACTGGTATACAAGTTTTGCGCACCTGACTGGCGTGCCGGCGCACCGCCTTGTGGCTTTGTGGTGGCCGGGTGCACCACAAAGGGGAATATGGGGCCGGGTGGCTGCGTCATTTGTCATCTGCATTTATCCGCAGATTACGCAGATTTACACAGATTGAAGAGACGGCGTTTGTACTCAAGACTTCATCCTCACACCCTACGCCGGCTGCATGACTTTTCATCAAGATTGTCTTATCTGTGTAAATCTGCGTAATCTGCGGATATAAATTCTTCCTTAGATGATGATGCGGCTTGAAAACCGGACACTCACATTGTTGGGACAGATTGCTGACACGGGTCGCTCACGCGACAGTGATTTATACGGAGCTTCCCGGATGTGGCCGGCCCGGACTCGGGGTAGGCTGGGGCCCCAAGTCAGCACTTGCCTGGAGCCCTTCTTGATTCCTGATTCCGATACCGGCCAGGCCGTTCCCGCCGCGAACCCGCACACGCTGCACCACCAGGTCTGGCCCAAACGCCTGCCGCACAGCATCACGCCGCCGGCCACCTCGCTGTGGCACAACCTCGCGGTCAGCGCGCTGCGTTTCCCCGACAAGCCGGCGCTGGTCTTCTTCAACCGCGTACTCAGCTATGCCGAAGTGATGCGGCAAGCCGAACGCCTGGCCGCCACACTGCACAGCCTGGGCGTGCGCAGCGGCGATCGCGTGGTGCTCAACATGCAGAACTGCCCGCAGTGGGTGATCGCGCACTTTGCGATCCTGCGCGCCAACGCCGTGGTGGTGCCGGTCAACCCGATGAACCGGGCCGAGGAGCTCAAGCACTACATCACCGACCCCGATGCGAAAGTCGCCATCATCGCGGCCGACCTGGCCGGCGAATTGGCCAAAGCCAACGCGCAGCTGGAACCCGGCGAGCGGCTGGCGCACATGGTGGTCACGCACTACAGCGACGCCTTTGACATCGCCGCGGAAGGCGAGGGCGACGCGGCCATGCCGCCGGCCTGGCGCGACTGGCTGGGCACGCGCCATGCGCCGCCGGTGCTAGCAGGCGTCGGCGTGATGGACTGGGCCGATGCGACGGCGGGTACCGCGCAAGAGGCAGGAGAGCTACCCCCGCACACCGCCACGCCGCAAGACCTGGCCGTGCTGCCCTACACCAGCGGCACCACCGGCCTGCCCAAGGGCTGCATGCACACCCATGCCAGCATCATGCACAACGCGGTGGCCAGCTGCCTGTGGGGCGGCAGCACCTTCGAGAACGTGACGCTGTCCGTGGTGCCCATGTTCCATATCACCGGCATGGTGTCGGTGATGCATGCGTCCATCTACGGCAGCGCGACGCTGGTCATCATGCCGCGCTGGGACCGTGAACTGGCTGGGCGGCTGATCTCGCGCTGGCGGGTGACGCACTGGACCAACATCCCGACCATGGTGATAGACCTGCTGGCCAGCCCGAACTTTGCCGAATTCGATCTGAGCAGCCTGGTCTATATAGGCGGTGGCGGCGCGGCCATGCCGCAGGCCGTGGCCCAGCGCCTCTGGGAGCAATACGGCCTGCGTTTTGCCGAAGGCTACGGCCTTACGGAAACCGCCGCGCCCTCGCACAGCAACCCCTATGACGCCACCAAGCAGCAATGCCTGGGCGTGCCCTTCGTGAGCTGCGACGCGCGCGTGATCGATCCGCTCACGCTCAAGGAAGTGCCGCGGGGCGAGCAGGGTGAAATCGTCATGAGCGGGCCGCAGGTGTTCCAGGGCTACTGGAAGCGCCCCGACGCGACGGAGCAGGCTTTTATCGAACTCGACGGCAAGCGCTTCTTCCGCTCCGGCGACCTGGGCCGCGTGGACGAGCAGGGCTACTTCTTCATCACTGACCGGCTCAAGCGCATGATCAACGCCTCGGGCTTCAAGGTCTGGCCGGCCGAGGTCGAGGCGCTGATGTTCAAGCACCCGGCCATCCAGGAAGCCTGCGTGATCTCGACCCGCGACGCCTACCGCGGCGAAACCGTCAAGGCCGTGGTGGTGCTGCGCCCCGCCGCCAGGGGAAATACCAGCGAGGAAGACATCATCAGCTGGTGCCGGGATAACATGGCGGCATACAAATACCCGCGCGTGGTGCAGTTTGTCGATGCGCTGCCCAAAAGCGGCTCGGGCAAGGTCATGTGGCGCGCGCTGCAGGAAGCCGAGAAGCCCTGAACCTCCCGGCCGCCGCGCCTTGTTTCCGGAGAGTCCGTTTGAAAATCACGATTGGCGCGTAGCACCATGGCCAAAACCCCACCCGCTCCGTCCCCCGCGCAAGACCCGGAAGACAAGCCGCTGTTCGGCTGGCGCCTGCGCCTTTACACCATCATCTTCGAGGCCGACACCCGCGCGGGGCGCTGGTTCGACAAGGCGCTGATCGCCCTGATCCTGGTCAGCATCGCCGTGGTCATGGCCGACAGCGTGCAGGCCATCCATGCCTCGCACGGACGCGCTTTCGCGGTGGTCGAATGGGTCTTCACGCTGCTGTTCACCGCCGAGTACATCGCGCGGCTGGCCTGCGTGCGCAAGCCGCTGCAGTACGCCACCAGCTTTTTCGGCATCATCGACCTGGTCGCCGTGCTGCCGACCTACCTGGCTCTGTTCTTTCCGGAGCTGCATGCCCTCATCGACGTGCGCGTGCTGCGGCTGCTGCGCGTGTTCCGGATCTTCAAGCTCGCGGCCTATGTGGCCGAGTACCAGTCCCTGGGCCGGGCCCTCGCCGCCAGCGGCCGCAAGATACTGGTCTTCCTGTCGGCCGTGGTGATGATGGTGCTGGTCATGGGCACCGTGATGTACGTGGTCGAAGGGCCGTCCAACGGCTTCACCAGCATCCCGACCTCGGTCTACTGGGCCATCAGCACCGTCACCACCGTGGGCTTTGGCGACATCACGCCCAAGACCGACCTGGGCCGGCTGATTTCGTCTTTCATGATGCTGCTGGGTTGGGGCATCCTGGCCGTGCCGACCGGCATCGTGACGGCCGAGATGGCGGCCGAGCGGCGCCTGCAGCACCTCGCCCTGCCCACCACGCGCACCTGCCATGAATGCCTGACCGAAGGCCACCTGCCCGAGGCGGACTTCTGCTTTCATTGCGGTGCGAAGCTGCCGGTGTACCAGCATCAAGGCCAGCACCAGGATGCCAGGGCCGAGCCTTCCCGGGCGCCTTAGTTTTCCTATTCGCCTGCCGTCAGCCGCCGCGGCGTGATCTCTACCGATCCGAGCCCAGTGCTCATCCAAACCGTGCCGTCCTGCACCGTCACCTGCAACTGCATGCTGCGTTCGGCGAGCTTGGCCAGCGCCTGGCTTTCGGCCGCGTCTATCTGCCAGACCACGAGGTTGGCGGCGCGGGTGAGTTTGGTCTCGATGTTTTTCCACCAGACCGGCGTGCTGCTCGCGAAGCTGTAGACGCTGACGCGCTCGGCCCGGCCCGCGGCTTTCATCAGGCGCTTGTCGTCGGGCTGGCCGACGTCGATCCAGTGCAGGATCTGCTCGGTGTAGTCCTTGTGCCAGAGCGCGGCCTCGTCCACGTCCCATAAATCCTTGGCGAATTCGAGGTTGCCTTTCTTGTCGTCGGCCGGCACATTGAGCGCGAAGGCCAGCAGGCGGATCATCATGCGCTCATCGGCCTCCGAGGGGTGGCGCGCAATCGTGACGCTGTGGTCGGCGTAGATATTGCGGTCCATGTCGGATAACGCAAGCTGGGCTTTGTAGATAGTGGCTTTGAGTGCCATAGGGATGTACTTCTTTATCTCGGGTCTGGACGGGAACTAACCCTCTATTGGAACAGAGCCCGCAGTGCCGCCGGCGAAACCCCCGTCAAGCGCGGTTTATCGGCGCTGGCTATAGTCACCCGACCATGATCTCCCTCTCCGTCCTCGACCAGTCCGTCGCCGTCACCGGCCGCACGGAAGACGCCTCCATTCGTGAAACCCTGCAACTGGCCCGCCACTGCGAAGCGCTGGGCTACCGCCGCTTCTGGGTCAGCGAGCACCACAGCCATCCCAGCATCGTGGGCTCGGCGCCCGAGGTACTGATGGCCGCGATTGCTGCCACCACCAGCCGCATCCGTGTGGGCAGCGCCGGCGTGATGCTGCCGCACTATGCGGCGCTCAAGGTGGCGGAGCAGTTCCGCGTGCTGGAAGCGATTGCGCCGGGCCGCATCGACCTGGGCGTGGGCCGCGCGCCGGGATCGGACATGCGCACGGCGCGGCTGCTCAGCAGCGACCCGCGCCAGTCGGCCGAGAACTTTCCCATCCAGGTGCGCGAGCTGCAGGCCTGGCTGGCTGGTATTGATTTGCCTGAAGGCCACCCGGGCCGCGGCGTGACGGCCAACCCCATGGGGCCGAGCACACCCGAGATGTGGATGCTCGGCAGCTCCGATTACGGCGCACAGCTGGCCGCCCACTACGGCCTGCCTTATGCGTTCGCTTACTTCATCACCGACGGGCAGGGTGCCGAACAGGCGCTGGAGCTCTACCGCGCCAATTACCGCCCCAGCCCGCGCCACCCCACGCAGCAAGCCGTGCTCTGCGTCTGGGCGCTGGCGGCCGACACCGAGGCGGAGGCCTGGCACCATTTTTCGGGCCGCGAGCGCTGGAAGATAGACCGCAACCGCGGCGCGCTGGCGGCCCTGCCTTCGCCCGAAGAGGTGGCGTTGCGGCCCTACACACCGGCCGAGCAGCCAGAGGTCGACAGACTCAGGGCGAATGCGCTGGTCGGCAGCGGCCCGCAGGTCGCCGCCAAATTGCGGGCCTTGGCTAATACACTGGAGGTTGAAGAGCTGGTGGTGATCACCTGGGCGCACGACCCCGCCGCCCGCCGCCGCTCTTACGAACTGCTGGCCCGCGAGTTTTTCTGAGACCCCGGGCGGCGACCCACAATGATTGAGACAAGGAAAGAATCCCATGACAACGCCTTCCGCACGGCCGCTTTTCAGCGCCACCATCGCCGGCAGCCTGCCCAAACCCGCCTGGCTCTCCGAAACCAACAAGCTCTGGCCGCAATGGAAGGCCGAAGGCGATGAACTCAAGCAGGCCAAGGCCGACGCCACCTTGTTGTGGATCAAGGCGCAAGAAGACGCGGGCCTGGACGTGATCGGCGACGGCGAGCAGTCGCGCCAGCATTTTGTGCACGGCTTTCTCGAGCAGATCGAAGGCATCGACTTCGAGCACAAGGTCAAGATGGGCATACGCAACAACCGCTACGACGCCATGGTGCCGCAGGTAGTGGCCGCGCTCAAGCTCAAGGGGCGCGTGCATGCCGCCGAAGCGCGCCTGCTGCGCGCGCACACCGATAAAAAAATCAAGTTCACCCTGCCGGGCCCCATGACCATCGTCGACACCGTGGCCGACCAGTTCTACGGCGACAAGGTCAAGATGGCCATGGCCTTTGCCGAGCTGCTGAACCAGGAAGCGCTGGCCTTGCAGGCCGACGGCGTGGACATCATCCAGTTCGACGAGCCGGCCTTCAACGTCTATATGAAGGAAGCCGCCGATTGGGGCGTGAAGGCGCTGGAGCGCGCTGCGCAGGACCTCACCTGCACGACGGCCGTGCACATTTGCTACGGCTACGGCATCAAGGCCAACACCGACTGGAAGGCCTCGCTGGGCGAGGAGTGGCGGCAGTATGAAACCGTGTTCCCAGCGCTGGCCAAAAGCACCATCCGCCAGGTCAGCCTGGAGTGCTACCACTCGCACGTGCCGCCGCACCTGATGGCGCTGCTTGACGGCAAGGACGTGATGGTCGGCGTCATCGACGTGGCCAGCGACGAGATTGAAACGCCCGAGCAGGTGGCCGACACCATCGGTAAGGCGCTGCAGTACGTGCCCAAGAACCGTTTGCTGCCCTGCACCAACTGCGGCCTGGCGCCCATGGACCGGGAAGTGGCGCTCAAGAAACTGCAGGCTTTGGCGCAGGGCGCTGCGCTGGCACGCGAGCGCTACAAGTAAGCCTTATTCGGCATCGAGCAAGGCCAGGCACAGCCGTTCCATCTGGCGCGCCCATTCAAGGCTTTCTGCCTCGCTGAGACCTATCAGCAAGCCGTAGCGGCGTCCGCCCCAGACCGCCAGGTGCATGGCCTGGATTGCGTCGGCGGAAGGCCGCTTCGGCAGGTCGGTGCAAGCGTCAAAGACCCGCGTCCACGCGGCCAGCAATTCCTCGTGCACGCGCCGGTGGTGCTTGCCCTCGGCAATGCCGGTTTCGAGTGCCAGCATGCCGGCGTCAAACCAGGGCAGCTCGGGCGTGTCGGCGCCACAGGCCAGACGCACCAGCGCGCGCAGCCGCTGCTCCGCGCTGAGCCTGGGCGGGGTGACCGCCTGCTGTTCAATCGCCTGCAGCAGCTGCTCCATGCAGTGCCGTACATAACCCGACAGCAGAGCGGCCTTGTTGGGGAAATAGTCGTACAGCGTGCCGATAGCCACGCCGGTTTCCAGTGCGACCGCCCGTGTGCTCACGCCGTCCCAGCCGTCCCGCCGCCAAATCCGAACAAAGGCGTCGTAAATCGCCTGCACGGTGAACACCGCCCTGGCCTGCGTGGGGCGTTTGAGGGGCTTGGCGGCCGGTGGTTTTCCGAACCCGGCAGGAGGGCGGCGGCTATACATTGGTCATCACTCACCGATCAATTTTCCAAAGAAGGAAAGAAGACGCCATGAACAATCCGGCCCTGCTGACGCGGCTGCTCACGCGCAAAAATGCATTGAATCACACCCGGGTGGACCAGCAACAGCGCCCAGGCGACACCGCGGGCGAGGCCGTCCTGAAAATCCGGCGCGTGGCCGTCACCACCAACAACATCACTTATGCGGCCTTTGGCGATGCCATGCAGTACTGGGATTTTTTCCCGACCGGCGAGGCGGACTGGGGCCATATGCCGGTGTGGGGATTTGCCAACGTGGAAAGCTCCAGCGTGCCGGGTGTAGAGGTGGGTGAGCGCTTTTACGGCTACTTCCCCATCGCCAGCCACTTGCGTGTGCGACCCGAGCGTGTGACCGAGCGCGGCTTTTACGATGGCGCCGCGCACCGCAAAACCCTGACTTCGGCCTACAACCAGTACATGCGCTGCAGCGCCGACGCGGCTTACCGTCCGGAAGATGAAAACTACCAGATGCTGGTGCGCCCGCTGTTCATCACGTCGTTCATGCTGGCGGATTTCCTGCAGGACAACGCATTTTTTGGCGCGGAACAGCTCGTGTTCTCCAGCGCTTCGAGCAAGACCGGCTATGGCACGGCTTTTTGCCTGAGGGCCTTTCCGCAGATCAAGCGGATCGCGCTGACCTCGGCGCGCAACAAGGGCTTTGTCGAAGCCTTGGGCTGTTACGGCGAAGTGGCGAGTTATGAAGAGTTGCCGAAGCTGGACCGCGGCACGCCCACGCTGTATGTGGATTTTTCGGGCGACGAGAGCCTGCGCATTGCCGTGCACACGCATTTCGGCGAATCGCTGGTCTATGACTGCTATGCGGGTTCGGCGCAGAACACGCAGTTCCTGCGGCCGCTGGACATGCCGGGCCCCGAGCCGAGGTTTTACTTCGCGCCGGTGCAGATCCGCAAGCGCAACGCAGACTGGGGCCATGCCGTCGTCAACCAGCGTTTTAACGAAGCGCAGCTGGCGTTTATCCGCCGCGTCAGCGATACGGACCGGCCCTGGATGCAACTGCGCGAGCACCATGGTTTCGAGGCGGCGCAGGCCTTGATTGACGACATGCACGGCGGGCGCATGGACCCGCAGCAAGGGCATGTGGTGGTCCTGGACTGAATGCGCGCGGCTGGTGTACGCTGGCGGCATGAGCAACGATCCCACGCTTCCGCACCACCCGCACGACCACGACCATTCCCATGGCCCCGGGCACACGCATCCCCATGCCGAAGGCCAGGTCGACCCGCCGTGGAAACATGACGGCGTGCGCGTGATCGCGGGCAACCAGCTTGACAGCAACACCGCGCAGACGCCGGGCATGGACAGGCGTGCCGCGATCAACTTCGCCCGGGTAGGCGCGCAAAAACTGTGGGCCGGCACCGTCACCATCCATGCCGATGCCAAGACCGGCGCCCACCACCACGGCCACCTGGAAAGCGTGATCTATGTGATTCGCGGAAAAGCCCGCATGCGCTGGGGCGAGCGCCTGGAGTTCACCGCCGAGGCTGGGCCGGGTGACTTCATTTATGTGCCGCCCTATGTGCCGCACCAGGAAATCAACGCCAGCCCGACCGAGGTGCTGGAGTGCGTGCTGTGCCGCAGCGACGGCGAAGCGGTGGCCGTCAACCTCGACATCGAACCGGTCGAAAAACCCGATACCGTGCTCTGGGTGGACCCGACACACCCCCATGGCGGCGTGTAAAGCGCCGGTCAAGCCCTGGTGAGGCGGTCATAAAGCCGCGTTGATGTGCGGAAAACTGCACGGTTTTTGCAAGACGCGGAAAGCTTTCCTTACGAATGTCACCTCGTCCTACAGGATGTATCAAACGGCTTGGTTACAACTGGGGCTCACACAGAAGGAGTCCATCATGGATACCAACAACCAAGTCGTTAATGCCCCCGCTTCCCAACCGGGCCACCCGGGTCTTGCCCAGCGCCTGCAACACAGCAAGGCCCTTGTCGCCATCATCGCCGTGCTCGGCGTGACCGTCATGGCGCTGGCCGCAGCGCTGGTCGTCAACCGCTCCGACGCGCAGCCGGGTGTATCGGATTACGCCCCCGCCAATGAGCCCGCCAAGGTTGCCAAACTGGCAGATTCGCCCAAACCGCAAGCCGCCAAGCCGCACACCACCCCGACCGTCGTCGCGCAAGCCTCGCCACGCGCCAATGTCTGCGCGGCCTGCGGAACGGTGGAAGCCGTGACGCCGGTGCAACGCCAGGGCAAGGTCAACGGCGTGGATGTCGGCAACACCACCATCGGCCTGGGCACCGTCGCCGGCGGCGTGGTCGGCGGCCTGCTGGGCAACCAGGTGGGCGGCGGCAACGGCAAGACCGCCATGACCGTCCTGGGTGTCGCCGGCGGCGCCTTTGCCGGCAACCAGATCGAAAAGAACATGAAAAAGGTCACCGTCTACGAAGTGCGCGTGCGCATGGACGACGGCACGGTCCGCAACATGGAGCTGTCCAGCGCCGTGGCCGTGGGCGCCAAGGTGATTGTTGAGGGCAAGAATCTCCGTCTGGCCTAAATAGAGCCCCCACGTTCGCTCACTTCGTGTAGCTCTCTGCACCCCGGGGGGGCGCTGCGCCTGCGGTCTGGCAAAGCCAGTCCCGCGGCCCCTGCTGGTGAAGAGGGGGTTCCCTCGGAGCGCTGCGCCTGTGGCCCGGCAAGCCGGTTCCGCGGCCCCTGCTTGATGAAAGAGCATCGTCGCGCACGAACTGCTCCTAGAAAAGAAAGAAGACACCCCATGAAAGCACCCAAACCATTCCTGCTGGCCGGTTTTGTCGCGGCCCTGACCCTGTCGGGTGGCGCGGCCATGGCCGCTGGCCCTTATGCCACCGCCACCGTCGAAGGTGCGCTGTCGCCCGGTGTTTACGGCCGCATTGAAATCGGCAACGCGCCGCCCCCGCCGCTGGTCTATGCGCAGCCTGTCATCATCCAGCGCCCGGCGGTGGTGGTGCAGCAGCCGCCGATGTACCTGCACGTGCCTCCCGGCCATGCCAAAAAATGGTCCAAGCATTGCGCAAAGTACAACGCCTGCGGCCAGCCGGTGTACTTCGTGAAAGTCCAGGGCGATGAGGACTACGAGCGCGGCAAGCACAAGAAGAACAAGCACAAGGGGCACGGCGATGACCACGGCCGTGGCGAGAAGCACGGCAAGGGCCACGACTGACGGCCGGGCCCTCCACGCCTGCTCCCCCACGTAAATGCCGGTGCCCGTCACCGGCATTTTTTTGGCCGCCTTCCAGCCGGATTGCGCGCGGGCGGCGAGAATAAACCCCGGGTCCGCAGGGCCTCCTGCCGGGGGCGTAGCATTGGGCCCCTGTTCACCGCTATCCGCATCCGCAGAAAGAAATCCCCATGAAAGCCATCTGGAACGGCGCAGTGATTGCGCAAAGCGACGAGACCGTGGTGGTGGAAGGCAACCACTACTTCCCCGAGAGTTCGCTCAACCGCGACTACGTCACCTTCAGCAACCACCACACCATGTGCTCCTGGAAAGGGCAGGCCAGCTATTACTCGCTGCTGGTCAACGGCGAAATGAACACCGACGCCGCCTGGTACTACCCCGACCCCAAGCCCGAGGCCGACAACATCAAGGGCCACATCGCCTTCTGGAAGGGCGTCAAGATCGAGCCTTGAGGCGGGAGCGCCGGCGCGGCCATAACTCGAGGGCCGGTGATTCATTGAAGAGGGTGGGTTTACCCTTTGTCTTCCGTCGTTTGCCTGGAAAACTCCGAATGTAATATGTATACTTATTAAAAACGCCCTCCCGGTCGTTGCTAATAAGGAGACTCCATGACGCTTCCCGCACCCGATCCCGCACTCGTCGAAAAACTCGTGATGGCCAACCGCATCCTCTATGCCCAGGGTGTGGTGGACGGCTTCGGCCATGTGAGCGTGCGCCATGACAAGTCGCCCGGCCATTTCCTGCTGTCCTGCAACCGGGCGCCCGGCCTGGTTAAAAAAGCCGACATCCTGACCTACGACCTGAATGGCGACCTGGTGGTCGAGTCGACGCTGCGCTCCTACCTCGAGCGTTTCATCCACGGCGAGATCTACCGCGCGCGGCCCGACGTCATGGCCGTGGTGCACAGTCATTCGCCCAGCGTGATTCCCTTCGGCGTCACCGGCCAGCGCCTGCGCCCCATCTTCCACATGAGCGGTTTCCTGGGCAGCGGCTCGTCGCTGTATGAAATCCGCGAATCCAACGGCAACACCGACCTGCTGATCCGCGACATGGGCCTGGGCAAGGACCTGGCCAAGGCCCTGGGCCAGCACACTTGCGTGCTGATGCGCGGCCACGGCTCCACCGTGGTGGCGCCCTCGCTGGAGCGCGTGGTCTACCGCGCCGTGTACGCCGAGGAAAACGCCAAACTGCAGCTCACCGCCAGCGCGCTGGGCCCCATCGAATTCCTGACGCCCGAAGAAGCCGACAAAGCCATGAACACCAACGAAGGCCAGGTCATGCGGCCCTGGGAGCTGTGGAGCAGGGCGATCGGGGCCGTTGAGTAATTTCTTCACCACTCGCAACACCACACGAAAGCGAAAAGGCAAACCATGAAATTCCCCAGACTGCTGGCGCTGGCCGCCGTGATGTCCCTGAGCTGCCTGGGCGCGACCCAGGCGCTGGCGCAGGATTACCCCTCGCGCCCGGTGCGCGTCATCGTGCCTTATGGCACGGGCGGCGGCTCCGACATCCTGGCGCGCCAGATAGGCGCGCGCCTGCAGGCCATCTGGGGCCAAGGCGTCGCGGTGGACAACCGCGCGGGCGCCTCGGGCAACATCGGCACCGAAGCCGTGGTGCATGCGCCGCCGGACGGCTACACGCTGCTGCTGCAGAACAGCACCATGGTGGTCAATCCGGCCGTCAACGGCAAGCTCAACTACGACCCGGAAAAAGACCTGACGCCCATCATGCTGCTGGGCCTCACGCCGATCGCGCTGGTGTCGCACCAGAGCACCAACATCAAGAATCTCAAGGAACTGGTCGCCTATTCCAAGGCCAACCCGACGGCGCTGAACTACGGCTCCTGCGGTGTCGGCACGCCCCAGCATTTCGTGATGGAGCTGGTCAAGCAGAAGTCCGGCGTCGCCGCCACCAACGTGGGCTACAAGGGCTGCGCCCCGGCCCTGACCGATGTGGTGGGCGGCCAGGTGCAACTGGCCATCCTGAGCGCCAACCTCGCCGCGCCGCATCTCAAGACCGGCAAGCTCAACGCCATCGGCGTGTCGACGGCCGCGCGCTACCAGCTGATGCCGGAGGTGCCGACGTTTGAGGAGCAGGGCCTCAAGCCGCTGGATTTCTCCATCTGGTACGCGCTTATGGGGCCGGCCAAGATGAAGCCTGAAGTGGTGGCCAAGATCTATGCCGACGTGCAAAAAGTGCTGGCCGAACCCGCCGTGAAAGAAAACCTTTCGGGCGCCGGTGTCGAGCCGCTGTCCGGCAATGGCGCCGCGCTGTCCAAGCTGATCAAGGTCGACCTCGCGCGCTACGCGCAGCTGGCGAAATCGGCCAATATCAAGGCCGAGTAAGAAAAGCCGAATAGACAAGGCTGCCGTTTTCGGCGTCTTGTCTGACGGCGCCCCCGGGGCGCCCTGATCTATAAATGATGCAAGGCCGTTCCTTCCGGGCCGGCCGAGGCCGGCATTGACCCGGGAGGGGCTGGTGTCTGAGAATCTATCCAGGGTTTCAAGGAGCGCATCATGTACAAGCACATTCTCGTCCCCGTGGATGGCTCGGCAACCTCGCAAAAGGCCATAAGCAACGCGCTGGCCGTCGCGCAGGCGTTCAAGACCGAGGTGACGGTCATCTACGTCATAGACCCCTATGCCTTCACCGGAGTCGGCACCGACTTCGCTTACGGCCAGGCCGAGTACCTGAGCGCGGCCACCGCCGAGGCCAACGAGGCCATCAAGGCCGCCAAGCAGGCTTTCGACGGCGTGGGCATCGCCGCGACCGGCTCCGTTGTCGAAGGCCATGCGGTTTACCGCGGCATCCTGGACACCGCCGAATCGGTCGGCGCCGACCTCATCGTGATGGGCTCGCACGGCCGGCGCGGGCTTGAAAAGCTGGTGCTGGGCAGCGTCACGGCCCAGGTGCTCTCGCATGCCCACTTGCCGGTGCTGGTGGTCAGGGACTAAGCTGTCTTTTCCCCGAGAGATTCCCGCGGCGATCACCGGCCATACAAGGAGCTTCCCAATGGACTTGCTGAATCACGACCTGGCACACGAGTTTCCGGAATACCTGCAGAAAATGCGTAGCCTCAAGGTGTCCGACCCGCACTTTGCCAGCCTCTTCACCCAGTACGACGCCGACAACCACGCCATCACGCGCTACGAGCAGGGCGTGGGCGCCATCACCGATGAAGGGCTGGAAGACCTCAAGAAAAGGCGGCTCAAGGTCAAGGACGAGATCTACGAAATACTCAAAAAAACCTGACCCGATCCGCCGGGCTTTTTCATCAAACTGCCATGGAGGTCCGGTACGCTGGGGTGCGACCGGCTTTCGGTTTTTGGGAGAAACCCTTGAATTCAAGTGACGAAGACCTGATGCGGCGTATCCGCAATGACCTGATCGACAGCTTCGACGAAGAGCTGGAGATGGAAATCGAAGACCGCACGGTGGCCGAACTGATAGGCGAGGACAAAAGCCGCAGCCCGCAGGAACTGGCCAAGGACAAGGAATACCGCCGCCAGTATTTCCGCGAGCTGTTCCGGCTGCAGGCCGAGCTGGTGAAGCTGCAGGACTGGGTGGTCGCCACCGGCCACAAGGTCGTCATCCTGTTTGAAGGCCGCGATGCAGCCGGCAAGGGCGGCGTCATCAAACGCATCACCCAGCGGCTCAATCCGCGCGTCTGCCGCGTGGCGGCGCTGCCGGCCCCGAATGACCGCGAACGCACGCAGTGGTACTTCCAGCGTTACGTGTCGCACCTGCCGGCGGCCGGCGAGATCGTGCTGTTCGACCGCAGCTGGTACAACCGCGCCGGCGTGGAGCGCGTCATGGGCTTTTGCACCGACGAGCAGTACGAGGAATTTTTCCGTACCGTGCCCGAATTTGAAAAAATGCTGGGCCGCTCGGGCATACAGCTGATCAAGTACTGGTTCTCCATCTCCGACGAAGAGCAGCACCTGCGTTTCCTGGGCCGCATCCACGACCCGCTCAAGCAGTGGAAGCTCAGCCCCATGGACCTCGAATCGCGCCGGCGCTGGGAGGAATACACCAAGGCCAAGGAAATCATGCTGGAGCGGACCCACATTCCCGAAGCCCCCTGGTGGGTGGTGCAGGCCGTCGACAAGAAAAAGGCGCGCCTCAATTGCATACACCACCTGCTGCAGCAGATGCCCTACCAGGAAACCGAACACCCGGCCATCGTGTTACCGGACCGCGTGCGACACGAGGACTATGTGCGCAACCCTGTCCCCCAGGACATCGTCGTTCCTGAAATTTACTAAGCCGGGTCCCTGACGTCGGCCACCGGGTTGGTGCCGAAGTCGGGGCGGTCGAGGAAGGCAATGATGCGCGCCGCCGCATCGTCGGGCGAGGTCAGCGAACCACCGGTCTTCAAGCCTACAAACGAAGCGCGGTCGGGGAAGGCCTCGGCCGGCGCTGCGCGCAACTGTTCTTGCATGCCGGTGTCTATCACGCCCGGCGCGAGTGAGCAGACCTTGGCGCCCTGGGGCTTCAGGGCTTCTTCCAGAGCCAGGCAGCGCGTGAAATGGTCCATACCGGCCTTGGCCGCGCAGTAGGCCGTCTGCGAGGCCATGGCCTTGCGGCCCAGGCCTGATGAAATATTGAGGACTTTGCGCGGCGCTTTCCAGTCGCCGGTGGCGCGCAGGAAGGCGGCGGTGACCTGCATGGGCGCCTCCAGCCCGACGCGCAGCGCGCGGGCCAGGTCGCCGGCGTCGATATCACTCAAGGGGGCGATCTGCGGGATCACTCCCGCGTTGTTGATCAGGGTGGCACTGGCCCAGGGGCCTTTAGCCTGCGAATCCTTGAGCCAGCTTTCCAGCTTGCCGTTGAGGGAGCCGCTGTCGGCCAGGTCATGCTCCCACTGGAGCACCGTGGCGCCGACATGCCTGGCATGCGCGTCGAGATCGGGCACCGAAGTGCGGGAGATGCAAAGCACCGTGTGGCCGGCGCTGAGCAACTGGCGCGCCATGGAAAGGCCCATGCCGCGCGAGGCGCCTGTGAGGAGGGTGAGGTGTTTCATGGCTCGATGTTAGCGCCGGGACGCCCGGGCTGCTTGCGCAGCGGCCGGGCCCTAAAAGCCGGGACTGCTTTCAAACGACAAGGCCAGGCTGCTGGCCGGATGCGTGAACTGCAGCGCCGCGGCGTGCAGCAAAAGGCGCGGCGCCTTGGCCTGCACCTCGGCGGGGGCATACAGGGCGTCGCCCAGGATGGGGTGGCCCAGCGCCTGCAGGTGTACACGCAGCTGGTGCGATCGGCCGGTGACCGGTTCGAGCTCCACGCGCGTGGTGTTCGCCGCCGCGTCGAAGGCCAGCACGCGCCAGCGGGTCTGGCTCGGTTTGCCGCGTTCGGCATCGATGATGCGCAGCGGGCGGCGCGGCCAGTCCACGATGATGGGCAAGTCAATCACGCTCCAGGCCAGCGGATCGGCTGGCGCGGGCAGGCGGCCCTCCACCACGGCCACATAGCGCTTGCCGACTTCGCGGCTTTCAAAAGCCAGGCTCAGCGCGCGCTGCATGGCCGCCCCGCGCGCCATCAGCATCAGGCCCGAGGTGGCCTGGTCCAGCCGGTGCACGACCAGCGCGTCGGGGTAAATCGCCTGCACGCGCGCGCTCAGGCAGTCCTGCTTGTCTTCGCCGCGCCCGGGCACGGCGAGCAGGCCTGCGGGCTTGTCCAGCACCAGCAGGCTGTCGTCGGCATGCCTCAGCCCGAAACCGGTGGCCGCGGCGCCATTACCTGCCAGGTCATTGTTCTGCAACGGGCCGGCCTTCATGATTCAGTCATCGACAAAGTTTTTAACCAAGGAGAAAAATCATGACTGACGCAGGTGCCATTGCCATTGCATGTGGATTGATCATAGGCCTGGGCGCCATAGGCGCCTGCCTGGGCATAGGCGCGATGGGCGGGCGCTTTCTGGAGGGCGCCGTGCGCCAGCCCGAACTGATGGAGCCGCTGCAGGTCAAGATGTTCTTGCTGGCCGGGCTGATTGACGCCAACTTCCTGATCGGGGTAGGTATCGCCATGATGCTGCTCTTCGCCAACCCGCTTTGAACTGCTCATAAAACCCTCCTGGCGTTGTTGCGCCGCCTTGCCGCACTGGTGTGCTGTCTGCGGCGACGCGCCTAGCCAGGACCGCTTCGCTGGGTTTTCTGAGCAGCTCTTGAGAGCCGGGTCAGGCCTTGGGCTTGGGCGGCGGAAAATTGTGAACCGGCGGACTGCTGCGTTTGACCTCCCGCAGCATGAAGAGGTAAAGGCTTTCGACCTTCTCGCGCGCCCAGGGCGTCTTGCGTAAAAATTTCAGGCTGGACGCCACGCTGGGTTCGCTGGTGAAACAGCGGATATTGATGCGCTGTCCCAGCTCTTCCCAGCCGTAGTGGTCTGACAGCGCGGTCACGATCGCCTCCAGCTTGACGCCGTGCAAGGGATTGCCCGGCTGTGCCGGAGCAGCGGCCGGGATGTCCGCGGGCAGGTTTGCAGGCGAGTCGCCAGTGCCGGCCATCAAGGCTTATTTGTTCTTCAGCTTGCCGCGCAGCGGCACCTGGGTCACGATGGTCGGGCGCACCGCATCGGGCGACACCGTCTTGGGCGGTGAGGTGTCCTTCTTGGGTTTCTTGACCATCTTGTTGTTGTTCTGCTGTCCTTTTGCCATGGCTTTCTCCGGTGGATTGATAAAGGGGATGCCTGATTATCAGTGCAACTTGATGCGCGGGCGATAGGTCCGGTCCAGCATTTCGGACAGCGTGATCAGCGCGGTCTTCTTGAAACCGCCCAGCGCCAGCTGGTGCTGCTTGTGCAGGCCCCAGTACATCATTTTCGCCAGCTGGCCTTCGATGAAAAAGCTGCCCTTGGTGAGGCTGCCCATCAGGCTGCCGACCGAGGAATATTCGGACAGCGAGACCAGCGAGCCCTGGTCCTTGAACACAAAAGGC
Organism: Polaromonas sp. P1_H6; assembly: GCF_056405195.1. Lineage (NCBI taxonomy): Bacteria > Pseudomonadati > Pseudomonadota > Betaproteobacteria > Burkholderiales > Comamonadaceae > Polaromonas > Polaromonas sp. P1_H6. The sequence continues at coordinate 17,157 of NZ_JBFUCN010000025.1, read as the reverse complement.
GCGACCGGCTTGCCGGCGATCAGGTCGGACAACGAGCGCGCCAGGTACATGGCCTGCTGGTAAGCGGCCTGCGCGCGCGGCGGCACCCAGGTGCCGTCGGGCTGCTGGCAGGCGGCGCAGTCGCCAAAGGCGTAGATACTCGCGTCGCGTGTGGTCTGCAGGTTTCCGTTGACCACCAATTGGTTGAGCTTGCTGGTCTCCAGCGCCTCGCCGCCTTCGGGCGAGCCGCCCAGGGTGCGCAGGAAGTCCGCCGCCTTCACGCCGGCGGCCCACACCGTGATGCTGGAGGAGACCACCTTGCCGCTGGCCATCTTCAGGCCGTCGGCGGTGACTTCGACCACTTTTTCATTGGTGTGCACCTCGATGGCCAGCTTGCGCAGCTCGCGCATGGCCGATTCGCTGAGGCGCTCGGGCAGCTGGGCCAGCAGGCGTGGCGCGGCTTCCACCAATACGATCTGCAGGTCTTTTTCGGGGTGGATGTGGTCGAAGCCGTAGTTGGCCAGCACGCGCGCCGCGGCGTGCAGCTCCGCGGCCAGTTCCACGCCGGTGGCGCCGCCGCCCACGATGGCCACCGTCAGGCGCCCGCTGCCGGCCATGCGCGGCACCGTCTGCGCGCGTATGCAGGCGTTGATCAGCCTGTCGTTAAAGCGCTTGGCCGCCTGCGGGCTGTCCAGCTTGATGGTGTGCTCGGCCGCGCCGGGCGTGCCGAAATCGTTGGTCTGGCTGCCCACGGCAATCACCAGGGTGTCGTAGCCCAGCTGCTGGGCCGGCGTGATCTCGCGGCCCGCCTCGTCGTGGCTGGCGGCCAGTTGCACAGTCTTGCTCTGGCGATCCACGCCGGTCAGGCTGCCCAGGCGGAACTTGAAGTGGTTCCAGCGCGCCTGCGCCAGGTATTCGATTTCTTCGGCATGCGTGTCATAGCTGCCGGCGGCCAGTTGGTGCAGCAGCGGTTTCCAGACATGGGTGCGGGCGGCGTCCACCAGGGTGACTTCGGCCAGGCCTTTTTTCCCCAGGCGCTTGCCCAGTTGCGTAGCCAGTGCCAGCCCTCCGGCGCCTCCTCCAACGATGACGATGCGGTGCATAAAACCTCCTGGGGTTAGCTGTAGTTATGCCGCCATGTTAACTGCCGGGTTTTCAGAAGGTGGAATTGAGCTTGAAGCCCGGAACCGGATTGCCCGGCTGGGAATGCAGCTTTACGAAAAAGGCCGTCCAGGGGGGCGGCAAGCGCCCGATGTCAAGGCAAGTGTCAATCGACTGTCTGGCGATAGCGCTTGAGCGCCACCAGCCCGGCCACCAGCATAAAAAGGGCGATTGGCCACAAGTGTGCCGCCACCTCCACCATGCCGTTGCCTTTGAGCAGGATGCCGCGCACGATACGCAGGAAATGGGTGAGCGGAAGTACTTCGCCGATGGCCTGCGCCCAGGCCGGCATGCCGCGAAACGGAAACATGAAGCCAGTCAGCAGCATGGACGGCAGGAAAAAGAAAAAAGTCAGCTGCATGGCCTGCAGCTGGTTGCGCGCAATGGTGGAAAAGGTAAAACCCACAGCCAGGTTGGCGGCAATAAACACCACCAGTACGACGGAGAGCAGCGCCAGGCTTCCGACCATGGGCACGTCGAACAGCAGCCGCGCGGCCGCCAGGATCACGACCACCTGCACGTAGCCGATCAATATGTAGGGCACGATTTTTCCGAGCATGACCTCCAGCGGCCGCGCCGGCGTGGCCAGCAGGTTTTCCATCGTGCCGCGTTCGCGCTCGCGCGTCATCGCCAGCGAGGTCATCATCACCATGGTCATGGTGAGGATCACACCGATCAGGCCCGGGATCACGTTGTAGCTGGTCAGGCCTTCGGGGTTGTAGCGGCGCTGCACGCGCACTTCAAAAGGCGCCTCGCCCTGCTTTAGCGAAACCAGCGGGCCATACAGTTCGCGGCCTACCGCACGCTGTCCGATACCGTTCAGTGCCGCGATGGCGTTGCCGGTGGCGGCGGGGTCGCTTGCATCGGCGGCCAGCAACATGGCCGGGCGTTCACCACGCATGAGCTTGCGTGAAAAGTCCGGCGGCACAACCAGCACGAATTGCACTTCGCCGGTGGCCAGTAGTTCGTCGCCTTCGGCTTCGCTTTGCAGGCGACGGGTGATGCGAAAGTATTCCGAGTTCTCCAGGCCCGCCACGAAGCTGCGCGAAAACTCGCTCTCGTCGGCCACCACAATGGCGGCGGGCAAATGTTTGGGGTCGCTGTTGATGGCGAAGCCGAACAGCAGCAGTTGCAGGATGGGAACGCCCACCATCATGCCGAAGGTCAAACGGTCGCGGCGCACCTGGCGCATCTCCTTGATCAGGATGGCAAGAAAGCGCGACCAGCTCATGCGGCGGCCCCGGCAAAATTGTCTTGCGCATCCTGCATCAGCGCGATGAAGACGTCCTCCAGGCTGGGTTCAATCGGCTCCGCCGTAAGCCCTTCAAAAGGCAGCGCGGCCAGCGCGTCCTGCACCGCCTGCGTGCCGGAGGCGCTCACGTGCAGCGTAGCGCCGAAGGGCGCCACGGTCCGTATGCCTTCAGCGTCGCGCAGGTGATGCGCCACCTCGATCAGCTTCGGGCCGGAGACAGCCCAGGTCACCAGCCCCGCACCGGCGATCACTTCGGCCACCGTACCGCGTGTGAGCAGCTTGCCATAAGCGATGTAAGCCAGTTCGTGGCAGCGTTCTGCTTCGTCCATGTAGTGGGTGGAGACCAGCACCGTGAGGCCCGCGGCAGCCAGGTCATGAATCTGGTCCCAGAAGTCGCGACGGGCGGCCGGGTCCACGCCGGCCGTGGGTTCATCCAGCAAGAGCAGCCGAGGGCTGTGGATCAGGCAGGCCGCCAGTGCCAGCCGCTGCTTCCAGCCACCCGAAAGCGAGCCGGCCAGCTGCTTGCGCCGTGTCAGCAGGCCGAGGCGTTCCAGCGTTTCAGTCACCTTGCGGGGCCTGTCCTGCACGGCATAGACGCGCGCGATGAAATCGAGGTTTTCCTCGATCGTCAGGTCTTCGTAGAGTCCAAAGCGCTGCGTCATGTAGCCCACTTCCCGCTTGATCAGCGAGGCCTGGGTCCGGATGTCGTAGCCCATGCAAGTGCCTTCGCCCTCGTCCGGTGTGAGCAGGCCGCACAGCATCCGGATGGTGGTTGTCTTGCCGCTGCCATTGGGGCCGAGAAAGCCGTAGATGCGGCCCTTGGGCACGCGCATGTCGAAGTGGTCCACCACGACGCGGTCGCCGTAGCGTTTGGTCAAGCCCTTCACGTCAATCAGCGCGGGCTGCCCGGTGGCCTCGTTCATGAGGCCCGCCCGGAGGGGCTGGCGCCCAGGTGCACTTCAAGCGGCTGGCCCGGGTGCAGGCGGCGTGCATCTTGCAGGCTGGGGCGCGCCTCGACCATGAAGACCAGGTTGGCGCGGTTTTCCTTGCTGTAAATGATGGGCGAGGTGTATTCGGCCTCGCGCGCGATAAAACTGACTTTTGCGGGAATCGGCGCGCCGCAGCCGTCGCACTGCAAGCGCACGTCCTGGCCGATGGCGAGGGCGCCCAATTGTTTTTGCGGCAGGAAAAAGCGCGCCTTGATGTTGGCCGGCGGCAGCAGCGTGAGCACCGCCGCGCCCGCAGGCACCCATTCGCCCTCGCGGTAAAGCACGTCTGTTACTTCACCCGCCACCGGGGTGCGCTGGGTTTTCTGGTCGACCCGCCAGCCCGCCTGGTCGAGCTGCGCCTGCGCGGCCTTGACTTCCTGCTCGGCAGCGCTGATCTCCGGACTGCGCGCGCCTTGCATGGCCTGGCGCAACTGGGCATTGAGCTCGTTGACGCGGCCCTGGTCGCGCGCCACGGCGGCGCGGGCCTGGTCCAGGCTGGCCGGCGAGAGGAATTGCTGCGCCACCAGTCGGTTGCTGCGTGCCAGTTCTGCAGACGACAGCTCGAGCGCTGCCTGGCCCTGCGCCAACTGCGCGCGGATGGCCGCCAGTTCGTCGGGCCGCTTGCCCTGGCGCAGATTGGCCAGGTCGTCCTGTGCCCGCGCCACGCGGTAAGTCGCCTCCTGGCGCGCGGCGCGTTCGCTTTCCTGCTCCAGCACAAAGGCCGCCGCCGATGCCGCGGCCTGGTCGCCGCGGTTCATGTGCAGTTTGGCCAGCGTGCCGCTGATGGGCGCCGCCAGCCGTACGTATTCGGCTTCGACATAACCGGGGAAGGGCGCCTGCGCCTTTTCACCGCACGCGGCCAGCAGGGCGGTCGCAAGCAGGGCGCCGCAACGCAACAGTTTTTTCATGAAGCCTCCTTGGACTTATTTGCAGCCAACCCACGCAAGGCGAATTCAATTCGCTGGGCCAGCGCCTGTTCGGACAGCACCAGGGCCGCGGGGCCTTCGGAGCCCGGGTTTTGCTGCAGGGCCGTGCCCACGAGAATGGGTGCAACCACGGCACCGGCCATGAAAGCGATGACCTGCGGCACGGGCGCCGGCGCCAGGGTGCCTTCCCGCTGTGCATCCTGGATTAGCGAGGCGACCACCTCGATATGGCGCGGCAGGTTGGCTTTGAGGAATTCTGCCGACAGGGGTTCTCCGCCCATCGCATCGCCCAGGATGCGCACCAGCAGGCGCCGGTTCTTGAGGCCGAAACTTCCGAGCACGGCGAGTGCGTCGCGCAGGTTTTGCATGGGCGCGTGCGCCGGGTTGACGCGCAGCGTCAGCACCGAAAACATCTCTTCATAGGTGCGCTGCAGCACCGCCTTGATGAAGTTTTCCTTGGTCTTGAAGTGGTAGTGAAACATGCCGAGGTTGACCCCAGCGTGCTGGGTCAGGCGCCGTACCGAAAGGCCGGCACAGCCTGTCTCCGGCAAAAGCTCCAGGCCGGCATCCAGCAGGAGTTGGTCGATGTATTGGGAAGGGCGCACCATGTTGTTATTATACGAACGACTAATAACTAGTCAAGCCGGATTGGAGACAATCGCCAGGTTCATGCCTCTTCACAGCGTCTCCGATCTCTTTGCCCAGCGCAGTTTCATGCGCATGTGGTTCGCACGGTTGTTCGGCACCACGGGCAACCAGATGCTGATGGTGGCGGTGGGCTGGCAGATGTACGAGCTGACCGGCAACGCCTGGGACCTGGGCCTGGTGGGGCTGTACCAGTTCATGCCGGCGCTGCTGCTCACCCTGGTGGCGGGGCATGTGGCCGACCGCGTGCACCGCGGCCGCATCATCGCCGGTTGCCTGGTCACGCAGGCCACGGTGGCGATGATCCTGGTGTCCGCCACGCAGGGCTGGGGCGCCCACCACAGCTGGGCCTCGCGCGAGCTGCTGCTCGCGGTGTCGGTGTTGCTGGGTGTGGCCCGCGCCTTCCAGATGCCGGCGCAGCAGGCGCTGACCCCGGTGCTGGTTCCGCCTACCATGCTGCCACGCGCCATGGCCTTCAGCTCGGCCGGCATGCAGGCGGCGGTCATCGGCGGGCCGGCCCTGGGCGGCGTGATTTTTGTGGCCGGCGCCACGGCGGTTTACGCCACCTGCGCTTTCCTTTTTGCCACCGGCTGCGTGCTGATCGCGGTGCTGCGCTACGACCATGCGCCGCCGCCGCGCGAACCGGTGACCTTGCGCACGCTGCTGGCCGGCGTGGAGTTCGTGTGGCAGCGCAAGGCCTTGCTGGGCGCCGTGTCGCTGGATCTTTTCGCCGTGCTGCTGGGCGGCGCCACGGCGCTGCTGCCCATGTTCGCCAAAGACATCCTGCACGTCGGGCCCTGGGGCCTGGGCCTGCTGCGCGGCGCGCCGGCCGCGGGTGCCTTGCTGATGTCGGCGCTGCTCACACGCTGGCCGCTGGAGCGCCGCGTCGGGCCGACCATGCTGTCGGCGGTGGCGCTCTACGGCGCCTGCATGGTGGTGTTCGGCCTGTCGACCAGCTTTGTGCTGTCACTGCTGGTGCTCGCCGTTTCAGGCGGGGCCGACATGGTCAGCGTGGTGGTGCGCCAGACCCTGGTGCAAATTGAAACGCCCAATGAGATGCGCGGCCGCGTCAGCGCCGTCAACTCGGTGTTCATAGGCGCTTCCAACCAGCTTGGTGAGTTTGAATCCGGTGCCACCGCCGCGCTGCTCGGGCCGGTGGGCTCGGTGGTGGCCGGTGGCGTGGGCACGCTGCTGGTGGCGGCGGCCTGGTTCAGGATGTTTCCGTCGCTGTCGCGGCGGGACAGGATGGTGACGCCGCGCGGCGTTGGTTGACATGAGCGACTCGACCCGATCCGTCCGGAAGAGCCTTCTTGAGAAAAGGGCTTGGATACCTCTAGGGCGGCTGGCGAAAGGTCTTCGTGGGTGCGCCGACACATTGGGGCAGCTCGACTCGAATCGGCAACAAGAATGGGTGCTCTTCCATCGTTAAGTTGAATGGCGACCTCTTTTTGCACGGAGGGTCGGTGTTAGCGGGCTCGCCCGCTCTCTCTCCATCACTCACTGAATGTGCATCTCGTCAAAAAATTGGGGTTTCCGCTCGGTCGCGGGTAGCAGCGACTTCTTCTGAAGCACAACCCGCCTTTTGACTGTCTTGCTCTCGATGACATTGCCCGTCAGGTAGTTCGTGCTGGTCGAGTATTCGGGGTTGGCTGGGTCGTCCGACGTTGCCGCCCGCCACGACTCCGAACCGATCAACCTTATTCGGCCATCGCGCACGGCAAACTGGTATGTCCAGTTCGAAGACATTGACCGGTCCACGCTGTGGAAGCAATGCACGTACAGCGATTTCTTTTGTATCCAGATCTCGCGGCCATGGTGGCAGTGAGAGATAGGCTTGGACACGGAAACAGGCTCAATACCGCCATTGGGTTTTGTGCCGACGATGAGCAGCCGTTGCATGCTTTCATCGGCATTCAAGAGAAGCACATGTTCGTCAACGCCGTCACCGTCGAGGTCTCCGGCCTCCGCTCCAACGATTTCCGAAAAAGGGTAGAAGTCGGCAACAAATTGGCGAACGTCCTGTGGGACGGACTTGGCGTTCTCTGCGGGGTTCGAAGCAACCCCGGTGCAAGCCAGGGCCGTGACCAGCAGCAAGCGAACGGATGCGGTGTGCATTTGAACCAGGCGCAATGGATATTGCCAGACCTGCGACATCGCCCGGCGGCTGTTGTTAAAAGACTTGCTGTCCATGTCCGGCCTTTGTCAACTTTGTCGGTTCAATAAAAACTCCCACAAATGATTCTAGGTGTGCAGCCCGCAGACTGCCTCCTCAAAATGAACGGGCGCTGGTATGTCAGCGGCCTCTGTTGCGTTCACATGACGGCCGGCACGCCCGCCTACCGTCCCGTACTCGCCCGTATCCGGTTCACATCCAGCGGCGTGATTTCACTCGCCCGGTTGCCCCAGGACTGGCGGACGTGCGTGAGCACCAGCGCCATGTCGGCGTCATTGAGCACCAGTACAAAAGGCGGCATGCCGAAGGGCCGCGGGTTGCCGGCCGTGGACGGCGCGTAGCCGCCGTTGAGCACGATCTGCACGAGGTTGACGGCCTGGCTCATGGTCACGGCGCGGTTGCCTGCCAGTGCCGGGTAGGCGTTGGCGATGCCTTCGCCTTTGGCGCCGTGGCACTGCGCGCAGTGCTGCTCATAGAGTTTTGCGGCGCGTTCCACCGACTCGCCTCCGGTCCTGATGGCGGCAGGTTCAGGCGGCGCCGTGTGCGAGGCGGGCAGTTCTTTCAGGAACTGCGCCATCGCGCCCAGGTCGGCGTCGCTTAAATACTGGGTGCTGCGCTGCACGACTTCAGCCATGGGGCCGGTGACCGAGGCGCGCGGCGAGACACCGTTTCTGAGCAGGCTCACGATGTGCTGTTTGTCCCAGTCGCTGACGCCCGCCTCATAGGGCGAGGCCAGCGAGGGCGCATACCAGTTCTGCATCGGGATCAGGCCGCCGGCCAGGTCCAGGCCCTGGTTGCTCGCGCCCAGCGCGTTGCGCGCCGTGTGGCAGGCCGCGCAGTGGCCCAGGCCTTTGACCAGGTAGGCGCCGCGGTTCCACTCGGCGCCGCGCGCCGTGTCGGCCTCATACACGCCGGGGCTGAAGAAGAGCGCGCGCCACACCGCCAGCGCCGCCTGCGACTGGTAGGGAAAGCGCAGCGCGTGCGGCAGGTTGGGCGCCACCGCGGGGGGCAGGCTGCCCAGGTAGGCGAACAACGCGTCCGAGTCCTCGCGTGTGACCTGGGTGTAGCTGGTGTAGGGAAAGGCGGGGTACAGCAGCCGGCCGTTCTTGGAGCGGCCGTTGTGCATGGCGCGCCAGAAATGGGCCGACGACCAGGTGCCCAGGCCGGTCTTGTCGTCGGGCGTGAGGTTGGAGGTGAAAACGGTGCCGAAGGGCGTGGCGATGCCGCGCCCGCCCGCATAGGCCTGTCCGCCCGGCGCGGTATGGCAGGTCTGGCAGTTGCCGGCCCGCGCCAGGTAGGCGCCACGCGCGATCAGGTCGTCGCTGGGTGCGGCGTTGGCCACCGGCGCCTTCACGTCGATCTCGTCGCGCACATTGAGGGCCCAGACCAGCGCGCCGGCGCCGACGGCCAGGATCAGCAGGGCCAGCACGATTTTGAAGAGTTTTTTCATCGCCGGGCCGCCCCAAGATGAAAAGCGCCCCCTCGGGGGGCAGCGACCACACGTAGTGAGGGAGCGTGGGGGCTATTTTTCATTTCTGCGCCTTCGCGGGAAGCACAGGTGCAACAGGTGCGGGCGCGCTGCCGCAGGTGATGGCGGTCGCGCCGGCTGGCAATGGTGGCAGGCTGGTAGCCGGCTTGGTGCTGGCGGGCAGGGGTTGCGCGGCCGCCCAGCTGGCCACGGCGTTGATGTCTTCGACGGTGAGGCGGGCCACCACTTCCTTCATGCAGTCGGGCGCGTGCGCGCGGCGCGTGCCGGCCTTCCAGGCGCCCAGCTGCGCGTTGAGGTAGTCGCGCGGCAGGCCCAGCAGGCCGGGAATGCCGGGTGCCACGCCGGTCATGGCCTGGCCGTGGCATTGCACGCAGGCCGGAAGCTGGCGCGCGGCGTCGCCTTCAAGCACAAGCTGCCGGCCGTGGCGCATCGCTTCGGGCGCGGCGGCGGCGGGCAGGGGCACCGGGTAGGGCAGCTCCAGCTGCGAGAAATAGGTGGCAATCTCCATCAGGTAGGCGTCGCTGAGCGGTTCAATCAGTTGCGTCATGAGGCCGTAGTGGCGGCGCCCGTCGCGAAAGTTGAGCAGCTGGTTGTAGAGGTAACCCGCCGGCTTTCCGGCCAGGCGCGGATAGTAGCCGTCGGGCGCGGCACGGCCCTGCTGCCCGTGGCAGGCGGTGCAGGCCATGGCGCGCTGGGCGATGCTGTCTTCAAAAGGGGGTGGCGCCGCCGCCGCGGGGCCGGCCGCCGCCCAGGCCAGGACGGCGGGCAACGTCAGCAGGCGTAGGGGGCGCAGCAAAAGGCGTCCAAAACAGGTCTGTTCCATGCGGCCATCATGCCGCACATGGGCCGTCGGCGTAAGCATCAGTTGCCGTCGAAAAAAGCGTATCAGATGAAAAACAGCGGAAAATTGCAATATCAGATGGCCCATCCATGAAACGCTACGAACAACTGGTCGAACTGCTGGCCGCCGACATCCGCGGCGGGCGCCTGGCGCCCGGCACACGCCTGCCGTCGATACGCACGATCACGGCGCAGCACGGCCTGAGCGCCTCCACCGCCTTCAAGGCCTATTACCGGCTGGAAGAAAAAGGCCTGGTGCGCGCGCAGCCGCGCTCGGGCTATTACGTGACGGCCTCGGCCGTGCAGCAGCTGGCGGCGCCGGCGCGCGGGGCCGCCGATGGCAAGGCCGGCAAAACGGCCCGGGTGGCGCCGCGGCCGGACGTCAGCGAACTGGTGTTCGCCGTGCTGGGTGCGGCGCAGGACCCGGCCATCGTTCCCCTGGGCTCGGCCTTCCCGGCGCCAGGACTGTTCCCGCTGCAGCGCCTGGGCAAGTCGCTGGCCCGCAGTTCGCGTTTTATCCAGGGGCCGGACACCGTGGCCAGCCTGCCGTGCGGTGATGAGGGCTTGCGCCGGCAGATCGCGCTGCGTTACCTGGCCATGGGCATGGCGCAGCCGGCCGAGGAGCTCATCGTCACGCACGGCGCGCTGGAGGCGCTCAACCTGTGCCTGACGGCCGTGGCCCAGCCCGGCGACCTGGTCGCGGTCGAGTCGCCCGGCTTTTATGCCAGCCTGCAGGCGCTGGAGCGGCTCAAGATGAAAGCACTGGAGATTCCGGTGCACCCGCAGGACGGCCTGGACCTGGCGGCGTTGGCCGATGCGCTGCAGCGCCACCCGGTCAAGGCCTGCTGGTTCATGACCTCTTTCCAGAACCCCACGGGCGCCAGCCTGCCGCTCGAGAAAAAGAAAGCGCTGGTCGCGCTGCTGGCGGCCCGCGACATCCCGCTGATCGAAGACGATGTGTATGCCGAGCTCTATTTCGGCCACCGCGGCTTCCTGCCCGCCAAGGCCTTTGACCGCAAGGGCCTGGTGATGCACTGCAGCTCTTTCAGCAAGACGCTGGCGCCCGGCTACCGCGTGGGTTGGGTGTCGCCCGGCCGCTTCGGCCAGCAGATCGAGCGGCTCAGGCTCATGACCACGCTGTCGGCCAGCCTGCCCGCGCAACTGGCGATCGCCGACTACCTGCAGCACGGCGGCTACGACAAGCATTTGCGCAAGCTGCGGCATGCGATGGAGTCGCAGCTGTCCAGCCTGCTGGCCGCGCTGGCCCGCCATTTCCCGTCGGACGTGCGCGTGTCGCGTCCCGCGGGTGGGTATTTTGTGTGGGTGGAATTCGCCGAAGGCTTTGATGCGCTGGCTTTGCACCAGGCGGCGCTGGAGCAGGGCATAGGCGTGGCGCCGGGGCCGGTGTTTTCAGCACGCCGCAATTTCCGCCATTGCCTGCGGCTGAACTATGGGCATCCGTGGAGCGAGCGTTTTGAGGCGGCGATGCAGACTTTGGGCGCGCTGGCGCGGCGGCAGAGTCCCTACGCCCAGGCTTCGCGCTGATCGTCTACCTGTGTCTGTCCGGCAAGGCGCGCACGCAGGCGACAAAGTGTTCCCAGCTGGCCTCGACTTCCTTGACGCGCACGCCCTTGTCGAGCACCGCGCCGCAGGCGGCTTCTGCGCGCCGCACGACCTTGGTCAGGGCGCTGGCCGGCAGGGGCGGAATCTTCGCGCGCAGGCTGTCCGCCTTGTTGCGCATCTGGGCGATGGCGTCCTTGGCCAGTGTCTTGTTGCCGGCGCAGGCGATCATGCCGATCATCTCGGCCATTTCGCCGAAGGCCGGGTCCAGGTTCCAGAGCGCCGCGGTGCCCAGCGCCAGCGCCCACATGCGTTTGTTGCGCACCGGTGTAGCGGCCTGGCCGCCATCACTGGCGGGCAGGCCGGCGAGCTGGGATTCGGGAGGAATGGGGTTCTTCATGGAAGGCGTGTCTTGTATAGACAAGGGATGATTTTGCCTGAGTCGGTTTGCCGCGTCGGGCCACCCGGCCAAAACCCGGTTTTCCGCCAAGGGCACCCTTGACAGCCCGCGATGCGGAAAAAGAGCGGGTTCAGCCGCCCTCGATCCAATCGGCAATGCGCCGGCAGACCCAGTCCGCATCGTCATGCGGCAGGTCGTGCCCGGCCCAGGGATGCTCGTGGTGGGTGGCCTGCCAGGCCTGGGCCAGCCGGGCCGAGCAGCGCGGGTGCACCAGGTGGTCGGCGGCCGACGACAGCACCAGGACCGGGCAGGCGGGTGGGGCTGCCACCGTGAACGCCGCGGCGGCCTTGAGCTGGCGCCAGGCATTGGCGGCACTGACGGGCGCGTCCTGGCGGATGCGGGTCCACGCGGCTAGGTCTTGCTCCCGCGAAGTGCTGCGGTTGCAGGTGATGCGGTGGATCACGCGCTCGGCATGGGCCGCATCGCGCCAGCGCGCGGCCACCAGCGCCAGCGGCAGCCAGGTGGTGGGGCGCAGGCGTTCGCGGGCGCGGCCCAGCGGCCGCATGCTGGTGTTGACCAGCACCAGCCCGTCCACCTCCTCCGGATGGCGCAGCGCCCAGTCGGTAGCCACCATGCCGCCCAAGGACATCGCCACCAGGCGATAGGGCGGCGCGAGCTTGCGGGCCCGCAATTGTTCGCGCGCGAAGTCCGCCATGGCGCGCACCGTGGCCGGCGAGTCTTCACGGCAATACACACCGTTGCCCGGCAGGTCCAGCGCCACTACCCGGGTGGCCGCGCTGGCCGAGCCCGGCAAGGCGCGCGCGAGCCGATCCGCGAAGTCGCCCCAATGCCGCGCCTCGCGGGTCAGGCCCCTGAGCAGCACCCAGGTCATCAGGGCACCCGCCTGGGCCGCCAGTGCGCCGTGGCCAGCTGCGTGAGCTGCGCGCGCCGCGCGCCCAAGGGCAGCCAGTTCGGCGCGGCGAATGCGGCGCGCGTGAGGAAGTCCAGCAGATCCGCGTGGCGGCGCAGCACGCGTTTGGTGCGGTGCGCCTTCATGGGATTGAAGATGCCGTGCCGCGAGAACAGCTGGCGCGGGTTCTTGCGTATCCACAGCCAGGAGCCCAGCTCCAGCGTCATCGGCAGGAACACGTGGCGCGGCGGCGCGTGGTCGTAGGCGTGGTCCCAGAGGTCGCCGTGCAGCAGGTACTGGTTGCTTTGCGGCTCGAAGCTGTAGGCGTGGTGCGGGTGCGACTGTTCCAGCATGGTCCGCAGCGCGAACATCTCGGGCAGGTGCGGCATCAGCCGGCGCGTCTTGGCATAGGGAAACCACAGGCTGTCGTCAAAACCGTAGCCCGAGTGGCAGTCCAGCGCCAGGCTGAAAGGGCGGCTGGCGAGCTGCTCGTGCACCACGCGCAGCAGCGCGGCGCTTTCGGCCTCCATGGGCATGCCGGGCCGGCCGCAGTACCAGGGCAGCGAGGGGCTGATGCTCTGCCCGCCGGCCAGGAAAGGAACATGGCCCTCGGCCCGCTGCGGCGCGTTGCGCATCAGGTCCACGCCCTGCGGGTTGGCGCGCTTGTGCGCCCACATGCCGCCGGGATTGACGATGGGCATGAACACCAGCCGGATTTTTTCGAGCTGGCGGTGCAGCAGCTCGTCCCACTCCAGGCGAAACAGCAGCGCGCGCAGGTAATGCAGGATCAGCTGCGTGCCGATGCGCTCCAGCCCGTGGATGCCGCCGAAGAAGCCGACGGCCGGCGCCTGCGGGTCGCGCGAGCCTATGCTGGCGGTGTAGAGCGGAAACGAGGGCCCGGCCGTGTGCGCCTCGGCCACGACGTCGACCTCAAAGTGGGCGCTGCCCGCCAGCAAGATGGCCTTGAGCTCCTCGAGTTCCGCGAAACTCGCGGCCGCGTCGCGCGCCGGCGTGAGGCTGTAGGGGCTGTGAAGGCTGCGGGGACTTTCCACGGCGGCGGTCGGCGGCAGGATTTCCATCCTGACATGCTGGCACAGTTGTTTGACAGCGCGCTACATGGCCGGCGGGTTTTTTGTGTCGAATGTTGGCAGGGGCTTGCAACGCTCAGTTCCCCGTCCGCTGCTCGATCGCGGAAATCACCTGGCGCATGGCCTTGTTGACCGGCTTGTCGCTGCGCATGACGAGCGCCAGTGTTCTTTGCAGCCGCGGGTACAGCGGGTGAACGGCGAGTTCGGGATGCTGGCCGGGGCCGGTCACGGCCATGGCCGGCAATATGCTGCAGCCCAGGCCCGCGGCCACCATTTCCTTGATGGCCTCCACGCTGCCCAGTTCCATGACGGGCCTGGGGGCATGGCCCGCGTCCTGGAACCACTGGTCGATGATCACGCGGGTATTGGCCGCCGGCTCGAACAGCACAAGTTCGCGCCTGGCCAGGAAAGCCGGGGTTATGCGGGCGGGCAGCCCCGCCTCCCGCCTGGGAATCACCGCCACAAATTCGTCGTTCAACATCGGCGTGGTGACCAGCGCGCGGCGCTTGACGGGCAGGGTCACCAGCGCCATGTCCATGGTGTTGCCTTCAACCGCCTTGACGAAGTCGGCGGTATTGCCGGTGCTGACCAGCACGCTGAGGTTGGGAAAACGCACCCTCAGCGAACGCAGGATGTGCGGCAGCAGGTAGAGGCAGGCCGTGGCGCCGGTTCCCAGTGTCACGCGGCCAGTGACGTCGGCCGAATGCGAGGCCATGGCCGTCAGCACGCCTTCCACCGCCGCGTCCACGTGGCGGATCTGCGCCAGGAGATCCAGGCCCGCCGGCGTGGGGGAGGCCCGGCGCGCCACGCGCTCGACCAGGCGCACGCCCAGCCGCTGCTCCAGCTGACGGATCTGTAGGCTGACAGCCGGCTGCGACAGGCCCAGTCTTTCGGCCGCGCCCGAGAAGCTGCCGGTTTCGACGATGAGCGCATAGGTGCGCAGGTGGTCCAGGTTGAGCATGCAAAGAAATTCTAATCAAAACCATAAGTTTCAACATATTTACTTATGGGTGACCTTGCGCAACCATGGCGGCATGCAGCATTTTTCACAAGCTTCCCCCGCGTCACCATCACCGTCCGCGCCCGATGCGGCCGGTGCACTTTCCATCCACCCTTGCGCCGAGGGGGACATCGAGGCAATACAGGCCATCTATGCGCACTACGTGGCGACCAACCTGGCCACTTTTGAGCTGGAGCCGCCCAGCGCGGCCCAGATGCTTTTGCGCCGCGCCGACATCCTGCGCGGCGGCTACCCCTACCTGGTGGCGCGCCAGGGCGGGGTGCTGGCGGGTTATGCCTATGGCAGCGCTTACCGCTCGCGGCCGGCTTATCGCCATACGGTGGAGGATTCGATTTATGTCGCGCCCGGCATGCGCCAGGCCGGCGTCGGCGGCGCCTTGCTGCGCGCCTTGATCCACGAGTGCGAGCAGCGCGGTTTCCGGCAGATGGTGGCCGTGGTCGGCAACAGCGCCAACACCGGCTCGCTGCGGGTGCATGAGGCGCAGGGCTTTACGCGCGTCGGCACGCTGGGCTGCGTCGGCTACAAATTCGGCCAGTGGGTGGACACGGTGCTGATGCAGCGCGCGCTGGGCGAGGGCGCTTCGTCGCCCGGGGACCTGCCGGTGGCGCCGGCCGTTCAGTCGGCCGCCGCGATCACCAGGTCCGACAGCGGGTACGCCACGCAGGGCAGGATGTAGCCCGCCTTCTTTTCCTCGGCGCTCAGGCCAGGCCATTCGATGCGGTAGGCCACCTGCCCGCTGACCAGCTTGCGGATGCAGGTGCGGCAAGTGCCGTTGCGGCAGGAGCTGTCCATCACCACGCCGGCCACTGATGCCGACTGCAGGATGGGCAGGGATGGCGAGGCGCTGAACTGTACGCCCTCCGCGTCCAGCCGGATGCTGAACACGGGTGCGGCGGCGGGGCTGCCGGGCGGGGTGTCGTCGTCCATGGCCATACGTCTCCGCGACTGTTGTGCCCGCCTTAGCCGCGCGTGCGCTCCAGCAACAGCACGGTCATCAGGGACAGCAGCAACTGCTGCTCTTCGCGCTCGCTGACAGGGGCCATCTGTTCGGCGGTGAAGAGTCCCTCAAACAGGGCCGGCCGCTTGGTGAGCTCGGCCACCAGCGTGCCGTCGGGCCGCGTTACCTGGTAGGCGGGATGGAAGATGTAGCCCGACAACAGCCCGATCAGGGGAATTTCGCTAAAGAGGCCATCCAGAAAACGTGTCATCACGCTTTTTTCGTTGATGCTGAAATGTGTGACGCCGTTGTCCAGCACGTCAAAACCGGCCCTCCAGATGGAACGCATGCCGCGCCGCTTGATGCCTCCCAGCGCCACGCCCTGCGGATCGGTGAAGTGGTACAGCGCCGAAAAATCGATGATCCGGTCGGCCTTGATCTCATACAGCAACTGGTCCTGCTTCTCATTGGAAAAAACCGTGATGGCTTCCTTGAGCTTGAAGAGTTTTTGCTTGACATAGGCCACCGGCTGGTTATGCGCGTCCTTGACCAGGAACTGTGGCGCAACGGCCATGAGCTTGAAGGACATTTGCAGGGGAAACTGGAGGCGTTGGGCCATGATGTGAGCGCGCTTGTAAGGGTTATGGTGCGCCGAATGTACCCGACACCCGTGCCGCTTCCGGGCACCGGCCCGCCGTTCGGCGGCTTTGGCGCGAATCTATTGCCGGCAGGGAGGCAATCTGGGCGACAATTCCGCTCCGCCGGATTATTTTCCGACTCCAAGAACAACCCTCCCGATTTTCCATGTCCAGCTATTCCGTCCGCCCCGCCACGCCCCGCGATGCCAAAACCATCGCCGAGATCCATGTTGCCACCTGGCAAGCCGCCTACAAAGACCTCATGCCCGAGGACTACCTCGCCAAGATCACCGTCGAAAAACGCCAGGCCTACTGGCGCGAAGCCATCGAGTTCAGCGAACCGCAACTGCTGGTGGCCACCGAAGGCGAGCAGATCGTCGGTTTTGTCGGCTTTGACCGCTCCCGCGATGCCGGCACCAAATCCACCGTCGGCGAAATCTGGGCCCTGTACGTGCTGCCCGAACACTGGGGCAAGGGCGCGGGCCTGGCCCTCTGGGACGGCGCGCGCGAAGGCCTGAAGGAAGAGGGTTGCACACAGGTCACGCTGTGGGTGCTGTTGCGCAATGAACGTGCGCTTCGGTTTTATGAACAGGCTGCGGGGTTCAAGCGGGAGATGCCCTCGCTCAAGACTGTTGCGTTTGGCAGCGTCAAGCTGGAAGAGATTCGGCTTAAACGATCGGTTGATTAGGGCCGGTTCTTGCTCCGGCCTTTGCGCTCTTTGCTGAGGACGGCTGGCCGGGGGTAGCCCGGCGGCTACTCACTTTTCTTTTGCTTCGCCAAAAGAAAAGTAAGCAAAAGAAAAGGCGACCCTGGTGTCTGCGTCCCTTCGCTTCGCTACGGGCAGCCTGCGGTGCTCGGTCCAGTCGGGGTCAAAAACAACTCGCCTGCGGCTCAAACAAGTTTTTGCCCTGATCCGTCTGGACCTCCGCTCCTCGGCGCATACACAAGGGGTGGAGAGGGAATACCAAGTCCCAATACTGAAAACCACAAGGACTCGCCAAGGCGAGTCCTTGTTTGTCTTGGTTTGTTTCTTTGTCTTTTGTCCCCGCTCCCGATTGCCCCGTCCTGGCTGGGCCGAGGAGCGCAGACGTAGGCGGATCAGGGATCGCGCTTGTCTGAGCGAAGCGAGTTTGCGCGAGACCCCGCCGT
>NZ_JBFUCN010000024.1:0-70407 GCF_056405195.1 Polaromonas sp. P1_H6 | reverse complement strand
ACCCCGTCTGGACCGAGCACCGCAGGTTGCCCGTAGCGAAGCGCAGGGACGCAGCAACCAGGGTCGCCTTTTCTTTTGCTTACTTTTCTTTTGGCGAAGCAAAAGAAAAGTGAGTAGCCGCCGGGCTACCCCCGGCCAGCAACCCTCAGCAAAGGGCAACAGCGCACGGTCAGGACAGACCCGACTCAACGCCCCTTCCCACTCCAAGCAACCAAACCCCCAATCAACCCCATCACAAACACCAACCCCAAAATCACCCCCCGCCCCTCCATCACCCCGGCAAACACCCCCACCAGCATCCCCGCCAGCGGCTGCGACAAATTGTTCAGCATCACGATCACGCCGGTGGTCTTGCCTAGGTCCTTGGGCGGGATGAGCTTTTGCCGCAAGCTGCGGATGTAGACATTGAACATCTTGTCAAAACCGATCACCAGCAAAAACCCGGCGGTATAGACCCAGAAGTTGCCCGCCAGCCCCGTCAGCAGCCCACCGGCCAGCATCACGCTATAGGACACCAGGCCCAGGGTGCGCAAGGACAGCACGCTGCGTGCGATGAACAGCAGGATGATGACGGTGGCGATCGCGCCTGCCGTTTGCAGCACGGCGTAGTCGCCGGCGGAGCGCTGCAGCAGGCCGGTGACCATGGCGGCCGAGGTGGCCAGCGTGACGCCTATGACCAGGTTGACGCCGGCCGCGAGTGCGATGACTTTCTTGAGGCCGGGCAAATGCAGTACGTGAGAGAACGCGGTGCGGACGGGCGCGGTCCAGTGGCCCGGTGCAGGTTCGGGTGCGGACAGGGTGACGGTGTTTTGACGCTTCCACAAGGTCACGGCGCCGTCGGCCATGAGGAAGAACACCGCCGTCGCGCCGACCACCATGGGCCAGGGCATCCAGCGCAGCAGCAGCGAGGCCAGCAAGGGGCCCAGCACCATGCCGAGCTGGTCGGCGATCTGCGCATGAGCCAGCACTTTTTCAAAACGATGCTGGCGGAAGATCTGCGGCAGCATGACCTCGCGGGCCATCAGGCCCTGCGTCGTCAGCACGCCGCAGACGGCCGACAGCGCGATCAGCCAGCCGACGCCGCCCGCCCACTGAAAGGCGATGACCCCGGCGATGCACACCAGCGCGCGGTACAGCTGGCTGATGCGCAGCAGCTTCAGCGGTGAGATGCGGTCGCAGAGTGCGCCGCAGACCGGAAAGGCCAGGAAGCGCGGAAGGGTCTCGAGGGTGAAGGCGATGCCGGACCACGCGACGCTGCCGGTGGTTTCAAACACCACCAGGGGCACGAGGAAAAGCAGGATCTGGTCGGCCAGCCGGGAGAAAAACAGGGATGCGTAAAACAGCTGCCCGCCGGCGTCACGCTTGTCGCTCACCCCTGCTCCCCGCTGATCCCGATGCCTTGCGCACCGGCTTGTTGTTTATTGTTTCAAAATGGGCAGCCCGGCAGGATGCCGGCCGCCGGCTTCTTCAGTTGTGGTCGGCGGCGTCCTCGGCCGGCCAGTCGCGGATGTAGGCCTTGAGCATCTTGTTCTCGAAGTTCTGGCTGTCGACCACGGCCTTGGCGACGTCGTAGAGGCTGATGACGCCCATCAGCACCTTCTGGTTCATCACGGGCATATAGCGCGCGTGGCGCTCCAGCATCATGCGGCGGACCTCGTCGAGTTCGGTTTCAGAGGTGCAGGTCAGCGGGTGGTCGTCCATGGCGGTGCGCACCAGGGTGCTGCCGATCTCACCGCCATTCTTGACGATGCAGACGATGACCTCGCGAAAGGTCAGCATGCCGACCAGGTCGCCGTGCTCCATGACGACCAGCGAGCCTATGTCTTTGTCGGCCATGATCTGGGTGGCCTTGGCCAGGGGTTCGTCAGGCTGGACGGTGTAAAGCGTGTTGCCCTTAACGCGCAGTATGTCTAGAACCTTCATGGCGATCTCCTCGGTTGTGCTGCCAACATGGCCCTCATTGTCCCACTGCCGCGCGGTGGGAGGGGGAATTCAGTTTAAATATAGCCCACAATCAAACGGCTGGTTGCAACAATTTCCCCGCGTACAGCCACTTTTTTCTGACTGGAGACAAACCCATGCCCGGTTATTCCGATCCCGGATTCGACACCCTGGCGCTGCATGCGGGCGCCGCGCCCGACCCCACCACAGGCGCGCGCGCCGTACCCATCCACCTGACCACCTCCTTCGTCTTCGAATCCAGCGAGCATGCGGCCAGCCTGTTCAACCTGGAGCGCGCGGGCCACGTCTATTCGCGCATCAGCAACCCGACCAACGCGGTGCTGGAGCAGCGGGTGTCGGCGCTGGAAGGCGGCATAGGCGCGATCGCCACCGCCAGCGGCCAGGCCGCGCTGCACCTGTCCCTCGCCACGCTGATGGGCGCGGGCTCGCACATCGTGGCCTCGACGGCGCTCTACGGCGGCAGCCAGAACCTGCTGCACTACACGATGCGCCGCTTCGGAATCGACACAACTTTCGTGAAGCCGGGCGACCTGGACGGCTGGCGCGCCGCGGTCCGGCCCAATACCAAGCTGTTCTTCGGCGAGACCGTGGGCAACCCCGGGCTGGACGTGCTGGACCTCCCGGCGGTGGCGGCCCTGGCCCATGAGGCGGGTGTGCCGCTGCTGGTGGATTCCACCCTGACCTCGCCCTGGCTGATCAAGCCCTTTGAGCACGGCGCCGACCTGGTCTACCACTCGGCCACCAAGTTCCTGAGCGGGCACGGCACCGTCATCGGCGGCATCGTGGTCGATGGCGGCAGCTTCGACTGGGAAAAATCCGGCAAATTCGCCGAACTGACCGAAGCCTACGACGGTTTCCACAACATGGTGTTCAGCGAGGAAAGCACGGTGGGCGCCTTTTTGCTGCGCGCGCGGCGCGAGGGCCTGCGCGACTTCGGCGCCTGCATGAGCCCGCACACGGCCTGGCTGATCCTGCAGGGCATAGAAACCCTGCCGCTGCGCATGGCGCGGCACATGGGCAATACCGAAAAAGTCGTGCAATTCCTGGCCAGCCATCCGCTGGTCTCGCGCGTGGGCCACCCCATGCTCGAATCCCATTCCAGCCACGCGCTCGCGAAAAAGCTGCTGCCGCGCGGCGCGGGTTCGGTGTTTAGTTTCGACATCAAGGGCAACCGCGAGCAGGGCAAGGCTTTCATCGAAGCGCTCAAGGTCTTCAGCCACCTGGCCAATGTCGGCGACTGCCGCAGCCTGGTCATCCACCCGGCCAGCACCACCCACTTCCGCATGACGGACGAGGCGCTGGCGGCCGGCGGCATCACGCAGGGCACGATACGCCTGTCCATCGGCCTGGAAGACCCGGACGACCTGGTGGACGACCTCAAGCGCGCCCTCAAGGCGGCTGAAAAAGCGGCCGTGAAAGCGGGGGCCTGAACATGTACCTCGACGTCAACGGCCACAAAACCTATTGCTACACCGGCGGCAAGCCTTTTGACACCGCCAAACCCACGGTGGTATTTATCCACGGCGTGCTGAACGACCACAGCGTGTGGATTTTCCAGACACGCTACCTGGCCAACCACGGCTGGAACGTGCTGGCGGTCGACCTGCCCGGGCATTGCAAAAGCGCAGGCGAAGCACCGTCTTCGGTGGAAGAAGCCGCAGACTTTGTCGCGGCACTGCTGGACGCCGCCGGCGTGCGGCGCACCGCCCTGGTCGGCCATAGCTGGGGCTCGCTGATCGCACTGGAAGCGGCTTCGCGGCTCAAAGAGCGAGTGAGCCATCTGGTGCTGGTGGGCACGGCTTTTCCCATGAAGGTCTCGCAGACTTTGCTCGATGCCGCACTCAACGAGCCGATGAAGGCGCTGAACATGGTCAATGTGTTTTCACGCAGCACCCTGGCGCCGCCGCTGGGCGCCGGCAGCTGGGTGCATGGCGCCAGCATGGCGCTGGGCCGGCGCGTGCTGGCCAGCAATACAAAAGCCAATGTGTTCCACCGCGGCTTCAAGGCCTGCGACAGCTATGCCAACGGCGAGGCCGCCATGGCCCAGCTCAGCTGCCCGGTGCTATTCGTGCTGGGCGCGCAGGACCAGATGACGACGCCGAAGGCCGCGCAGGCCCTGGTCGACAAGGCCAGGGACAGTGGCAAAAGGGTCAGCGTCGCCAGCCTGCCGGTGGGCCACCACCAGATGAGCGAGACGCCGGAGGCCACGCTGTTCGCGATCCGCGATTTCCTTCAGTCCATTTGACACGCCGCATGGCCGCACCCCTCGTCATCCCCACGCTCGCACAGGCGGTGGAACATGTGCTGGCCACGGTGGAGGGCGACATCGTGCTCGGCCTGCCGCTGGGCATCGGCAAGCCCAACCCCTTCGTGAACCTGCTCTACCGCCGCATCAAGGCCCTGGGCGGCGACGCGAAGCCCCGGCGCCTGAAGATCATCACCGCGCTGTCGCTGGAAAAGCCGGAAGGCGCCAGCGAGCTGGAGCAGCACTTCCTGGCTCCGCTGGTGGAGCGCGTGTTCAAGGACTACCCCGACCTCGACTACGTCAAGGACCTGCGTGCCGGCACGCTGCCGCCGCACATCGACGTCAGCGAGTTCTTCTTCAAGACCGGCGACTATCTCGGCAACGAGCGCGCGCAACAGGCCTATATCTCGACCAACTACACCTTTGTGGCGCGCGACATGGGCGTGCTCGGCGTGAACCTGATCGCGCAGGCGGTGGCAGCCCGTGACACCGCAGATGGCACCGAGCTTTCGCTATCCAGCAACCCCGACGTGACGTTTGAGCTGGCACAGCGCCAGGCCGAAAGCGGCCGGCCCTTGCTGAAGGTGGGCGTGGTCAACCGGCAACTGCCCTTCATGCCCGGGCCGGCAATCACGCCGCCCGGTTTTTTTGACGTGGTGGTGACTGACACTGCCGCCACGCACACCTTGTTCGCGCCGCCCAATGGCAAGGCCGGCACGGCTGACTACGCCATCGGCCTGCACGCGGCCAGCCTGGTGGCGGACGGCGGCACGCTGCAGATCGGCATTGGCGCGCTGGGCGACGCGATCGCGCAAGCCCTGATCGTGCGCGAGCGCGCCAACGCCGACTACCGCCGCATCATGGCCGCCCTCTGCCCCGGCGGCCTGGACGGCCGCGAACTGGGCGGCTTTGCGCAAGGCCTCTACGGCTGCTCGGAAATGTTCGTCAACGGCTTTCTGCAGCTCATGCAGGCCGGCATCCTGCGCCGCGAGGTGTTTGACGACGAGGCCGTGCAGCGCCTGGTCAACGAGGGCCGGATCCCCGGCCTGGCCGTGACGCCGGATACCCTGGCTGCGCTGCTGGAGGCCGGTCGCATCCGGCCCGCGCTGGATGGGCAGGACCTGGCCTTCCTGCAGGTGCTGGGCGTGCTCACGGCCGAGGTCAGCCTCAGGGCAGACGGCGACCTGGATGTCCAGGGCCGGCGCATCGCCAACCGTCTGGACGAGGCCGCGGTGCGCACGGCGCTGCGCGACGCGGGCGGACTGGGCCGGCGCCTGGCCGGTGGCGTGGTGCTGCACGGCGGCTTCTTCCTGGGCCCGACCGATTTTTACGAAGGGCTGCGCAACATGCCACCCGAGGCGCTGGCCCGCATCGCCATGACGCGCATCGATTTCATCAACCAGCTCTACGGCCGCAGCGCGCTCAAGGCGGCGCAGCGCCGCAAGGCCCGTTTCATGAACACCACCATGATGGTCACGCTGCTGGGCGCTGCCGTGTCCGACGGGCTGGAGTCGGGCCAGGTCGTCTCCGGCGTGGGCGGGCAGTACAACTTTGTGGCCATGGCGCATGCGCTGCCCGACGCACGCTCCATCCTGATGCTGCGCGCCAGCTACGAGCACAAGGACGGCCTTCGCAGCACGCTGGTCTGGAACTACGGCCATGGCACCATCCCGCGCCACCTGCGCGACGTGGTGATCACCGAATACGGCGTGGCCGACCTGCGGGCCCAGCCCGACGGTGAAGTCGTCAAACGGCTGGTCGCAATTGCCGATTCGCGTTTCCAGGGCGCGCTGGTGGCGCAGGCCAAGGCCGCCGGCAAGCTGGACGCGAACTATGAAGTGCCGGAACAGCACCGCCAGAACCTGCCTGAGGTGCTGCACGCCCGCCTGTTGCCCTGGCGGCAATCAGGCCTGCTGCCCGACTTTCCCTTCGGCACCGACCTGACCGAAGGCGAGATCGAGATGGTGACCGCGCTGCGGAAAATGCAGCAGGCCACGCGGCATCCCGTGGAACTGGTCGCCATGGTGCTCAAGAGCCTGGCCGGCACGCGCGAGGCGCCGCCGGCCTACCTGCAGCGGCTGGGTCTGGACGACGCCACCAGCTTCAAGAAAATGTTTTTGCGCAAGCTGTTCGCCGGCAATCTTTGAGGGGAGCACCGTGACCGCCACGCCACCCTTCATCGCCACACCGCCGATGGCCGAAGCCCGTGCGCGCGAAGTCGCGGCGGCACTGGACCTGCGCGCCCTGCCCCCGGATTTTTACGCCAACCCCTATCCGGTGTATGCCGCGCTGCGCGAGATCGAGCCGGTCAGGCGCATGCCCGACGGCTCTTTTCTTCTGACACGCCACGCCGACCTGGTGGCGGTTTACCGCGACGCACAGACTTTCAGCTCCGACAAAAAAGTGGAGTTCGAACCCAAGTACGGCGCGGCCTCCGCGCTCTTCGAGCACCACACCACCAGCTTGGTGTTCAACGACCCGCCGCTGCACACGCGCGTGCGCAAGCTCATCATGGGCGCGCTGACACGGCGCGCGATTGCAGACATGGAGCCCGGCCTTGTGACGCTGGTCGACGGCTTGCTGGATGCGATCGAGGCCAGGGGCGGCGGCGACCTGGTGGAAGATTTCGCTTCGGCCATCCCGGTCGAGATCATCGGCAACCTGCTGGGCATGCCGCATGCGGACCGCGCGCCGCTGCGCGGCTGGTCGCTGGCGATACTGGGCGCGCTGGAACCCAGATTGACACCGGAGCAGGAGGCCCTGGGCAACCAGAGCGTGCGCGAGTTCACGGCCTACCTCAGAAACTTGGTGGCGGATCGCCGCCAGCACCCGGGCGACCCGGAGCATGACGTGCTGACACGGCTGATCGGCAGCGAGGGAACGGGTGAGCAGCTCAGCGAAACCGAGTTGCTGCAGAACTGCGTGTTCATCCTCAACGCCGGCCATGAAACCACCACCAACCTGATCGGCAATGCACTGGTGGCGCTGCAGGAACGGCCGGCGGCGCTGGCCGGCCTGCTGTCGGGCATGAGAGGACTGGACGTACAGGGACTCGAGACCTTGCTGGCGCCGGCCGTCGATGAGTTCCTGCGCTTTGAGTCGTCCAACCAGCTCAGCAATCGGCGCGCGCTGGTGGATGCCGAGATAGGCGGCGTGAACCTGCCCGCAGGCAGCCTGCTGACGCTGTGCATAGGCGCGGCCAACCGCGACCCGGCGCAGTTTGAACGGCCCGACGAGCTGGACCTGGCGCGCCGGGACAATCGCCACCTGGCCTTTGGTTTCGGCATCCACCAATGCGCCGGGCTCAGCCTGGCGCGGCTCGAAGGCCGCATCGCCATTGGCCGCTTTCTCCAGCGCTTCCCGGGCTATCGCTTGACCAGCAATCCCACGCGCGGTGGCCGTGCGCGCTTCAGGGGCTTCCTGAAGGCGCCGTTTTCCATCGCCTAGTTCAGCGGGCGCTGATCCAATGCTGCGGCGCCGCCGCCAGCGCCTGCAGCAAGGCCCGGGTTGAAGGAAGGTGGGGCGTGGCGGGCTGGCCCGGTTGCGCCAGCGAATCGAGCAGGCGCGACAGGGTCTGCGCATGCGGCAGCAAGGGCCCGAGGAAACGCGTGCCGCCCGCATCGGCGACCAGCAGCGTGGGAAAGGTTTCCACTTCGATGTCGCCGACCAGTTCGGCCTGGTCCTCAATGTCCAGCCAGGCAAAGCGGCTGCCGGGGTAGCGCCCCGCCATGTCCGCAAAGAGTTCGCCGTAGTCGCGGCACAGGCCGCACCAGTCGGCGCACAGGCAGATGACCCAGTGGACCGGAGAATCCGGGCCGGGCGATGCTGCTGGCGGCGTTGGAAGAAGAGACATGCAGGAAAACGCCGCCTGAAGCGGGAGACACAAGGGATTGACTATTATGGCGACGCCCGCAAAATGGTGAGCGACACGGGGCTATCACGACGGTAGCCCGGCGCAGGAGACACACCAATGGACACCACGACCACGCACGGCGAGTCGGCGCAAGCCGGCCTGCCCACCCAACCCGTAAGCCCGCCTGTAGATCCGCGGAGCTTCGACTCCTTCGCGAGCTTCTATCCCTTCTATCTCAACGAGCACCGCAACCCGACCTGCCGCCGCCTGCACTTCGTCGGCTCCAGCCTCACGCTGCTGTGCCTGGCGGCCCTGGTCGCCACGCGCAACCCGTGGTGGCTACTGGCCGGCCTGCTGTGCGGTTATGGCTTTGCCTGGATAGGCCACTTCGGGTTTGAAAAGAACAAACCCGCGTCCTTCAAACGGCCGCTTTACAGCTTCATGGGCGACTGGGTGATGTACCGGGATATGTGGGTGCAGGCCTTAAAGCGCCTTAAAGGCAACTGACAGGCCTGACCTCAAGCGCGGGGCTAATGCGGGCCCTGCGGCTGGAAAGTGCTGGCTTTGAGCGCCTTCAGGCAGGCGGCGCCGGCATGCAAGGCGGCTTCGTGTGTCGGATAGGGATGGTCGGAACCTTCGATGCGGACATCGGCGCCGCGCTCATCGGTGGACAACTGCGTGACCACCCAATAAAACAAGCCGACCGATGGCTCTTTGACGCGGACCGCGAGCGGCCCGGGCGGCAGGGGCAGCGTGGGAGGCATGGCGCTCATAACACCCTCCCGAGTTCATTGCTCACGTCCTTGGCTGCGGGGCCGACTTCAGCCACGGCCACGCGCAATTCGAGTTCACTGCAGGCCAGCGCGGCGACCCAGTAGTTCAGGGAGGCTTGCTGGGTGATATCGATGCGCTGGTTCCTCAGGGCATTCATAGCCGCGTCGGCAGGCGTAGGCGTATAAGCAGGTGATGTCACGGTTTCTCCATGGGTTGGTCAGGGATACCGAGCATCTTGGCCCGGACCGCACGCGAGCCTTGTAAGAATCCGGCCCGCGAATTTGAAGTCACGCCCGAACAAAAGCAACGAAACGTGCCTGGAGTGACAGGGGCTTAACAACCTTGACAAAAGGTTGACGCTTTTAGAACCTGAGCTTATGAGCTTCTGCGTCAACCAAGGTATGCGGGCCGCTAAGCCTGTTTTTGCGCCGCACGTTTGCGCGCCACCGGCTTGCCGCTTGGCGCGGCCGTCGGGCGGGACGCCGCGTGTTTTTCGGTGTAGCTTTTATAGAGCTTGGCTGCCAGGCCGGAAGTGATGGCAAATACCAGCAATTTTTTCAGCATGAGAAATCTCCGTTGAGTGACAGAACCAGGCCGGCTACCAGCCTGTCTCACATCGTAGGAATTTCACCGCAGCACTGAGGTGCGCTTATGCCGTAAACCGGTGTGCGGCCAGTCCGACTGGCCGCAGCAGCCTCAGGCGCCGGGCTCGCCGTCCACGCGGATGCCGAGCTGCTTGATCTTGACGCGCTGCTCCACGGCGAGGCTCCATTGCTCGAAGTCTTCATTGGTGGGCGCCGGGCCGCTACCGGTCTGGTAGGCCCACATCTTGGCCGTCAGCTCGTCGTAGATCTGCTTGGCATCGCGCTGCTGCTGGCGCTCCTCGGCGATGGCGCCGTCAAGCTTTTCCCGGGCATTGGTTTTTGCTGGCATCTTCTGTGGTGCGTGGAAAAACAGGGGTTTTTATTTTGTTACAAGGCGCCGTCGCCAACAAGTATTCCCCGTCATTCCGTCGGTTTTTTCCGGGCGCGGCTTGCGTCCGGAACAAATTCTTATAACGCGTCGCGCAGCCGCAGGTCGGGCCAGCGGGCTTTTTCCCACAGGCCCTGCACCGCCTCGGCCTTGTCAAGCAGCAATTGCCGCATCAGCGGTTCCAGCGCCGTGGCGTCGGGGTCGGCCAGCAGCAGGAAGCGGGCCTCTTCCTCGCCTTCCGCTTCGTTGAGCTGGCCCACCCAGTCCAGCGCCACCAGGGTTTCCAGCACCGGCTCCAGCTGAAGCCCATCCACCTGCAACCGTTCGGACAGCTGAGAGGCGCTCAGGCCTCTTCGCGGGGTGGCCAGCGCCTGGTACAGCTGTTGCAGCGTTTCGATGGCAAGCTGGAAGTACCAGCCGTGCGCACTGCCGCGACGCGCCACACCGGCGAGCAGGCTGGGCAGGTAGGCCGCGATCACCGCGCCCATGAGCACGATGACCCAGGAGACGTAAATCCACACCAGCAGGATCGGCAAGGTGGCGAAAGCGCCGTAGACCAGCGAATAGGTGGGCACGGCGCCCAGGTAAAGGCTGAGCACCCGCTTGGCGACTTCGATGCCGGCGGCGACGAAGAGCCCTCCTACCCAGGCATGCGCCCACTTCACATAAGTGTTGGGTACGTAGCGGTACATCGCCGCCATGCCGCCGGCTACCAGGAAGAACTGCAGGATGCTGAGCAGGAAGCGCAGGCTCACCGGCAAGGCACCCACCAGGCCGCCCGAGGCCGACAGCACGTAGGAGGTCACCGCCAGGCTGGCCGCCAGCAGCAGCGGCCCCAGGGTAATGGCGGCCCAATAAATCAGCACGCGCTGGGTGAGCGGCCTTGCCTTCTTGACGCGCCAGATGCCGTTAAGGGTACGGTCTATGGTGAGGATCAGCGCGATGGCCGTGACCAGCAGCACGGCCAGGCCGGCGATGCCCAGCTTGTTGGCCTGGCGGCTGAACTGGGTTAGGTAGCCCAGCACCTGGCGCGCGATGTTGTCGGGAATCAGGCTCTGCACCAGCCAGGCCTGCAGCGCGCCCTGCAGCTTCGAAAACATCGGGAAGGCCGTGAAAATCGCCAGCGCCACGGTGAAAAAAGGCACCAGCGCGATCGAGGTGGTGAAGGTCAGGCTGCTGGCCGTCAGGCCCATGTGGTCTTCGCGGAAACGGTCGCGCAGGGTCAGCGCCGTGCCGCGCCACGGAAAACGCGACAGGTTGGCCAGGAGGTCCTGCAGGGATTGCTGGAATTTCATCCCCGGTATCATGCCATTGAGATTCTTACGAACATGAACAAAACAACACAAATCGACTTCACCCGCCGCCTGGCGCTGGCCAGCCTGCTGGGCCTCATCGTGCTGGGCCTGGTCTGGGAAATGTGGCTGGCGCCGATACGGCCGGGCGGCTCGCTGCTGGCGCTCAAGGTGCTGCCGCTGTGCATTCCCCTGGCCGGCATCCTGAAAAACCGCATGTACACCTACCGCTGGGTGAGTTTGCTGGTGTGGCTGTATTTCACCGAAGGGGCGGTGCGGGCCTGGAGCGACCGCGCGCCCGGCAACTACCTGGCGTTCATCGAGGTGCTGCTGTGCCTCACGCTGTTCGCCGCTTGCGCGCTTCATGTGCGCGTACGGCTGAAAAACGCCCCGACCCCATCAATCCCCTAACCCTAACCCGAGCCCGAACATCGTGAGCACGCACAACCCCCTGATCGAATCCCTGCGCCAGATCGTCGGCGCATCCAACGTCCTGACCGACGGCGACCTGACGCCCTGGGTGCAGGACTGGCGCAAGCGCGAAACCGGCAAGGCCATGGCCGTAGTGCGTCCGGGCTCGACGCCGGAAGTCGCGGCCGTGGTGAAAGCCTGCGCCGCGGCGCGCGTGAGCATCGTGCCGCAAGGCGGCAATACCGGCATGGTGGTCGGGTCGACACCCGACGACAGCGGCACGCAGGTGGTGCTGAGCCTGACGCGCATGAACAAGGTGCGCACGCTGGATGCCGGCAACCTGACCATCACGGTCGATGCCGGCTGCGTGCTGCAAAACCTTCAGGAAACCTGCGAAAAAGCCGGTTTCCTGTTTCCCCTGAGCCTGGCCTCGGAGGGAAGTTGCACCATAGGCGGCAACCTCGGGACGAACGCCGGGGGCACCCAGGTCGTGCGCTACGGCAACACGCGCGACCTCTGCCTGGGGCTGGAAGTCGTGAACGCGCAGGGTGAAATCTGGGACGGCCTCATGGGCTTGCGCAAGGACAACACCGGCTACGACCTGCGCCACCTGTTCATCGGCAGCGAAGGCACGCTGGGCGTGATCACCGGCGCCATCATGAAGCTGTATCCCATGCCGAAGTCCCAGCTCACGGCATTTGCCGCCGTGCCCTCGCTCGAAGCCGCCGTGAAATTGCTGGGCCTGGCGCACCAGCACCTGGGCTCCGGCCTGACCGGTTTCGAAGTCATGGGCCAGTTCGCGCTGGGCCTCGTGGCCAAACATTTCCCGCAACAGCGGGTGCCGTTCTGGCAGGAGCACGCCTGGTGCGTGGTGCTGGAGAACTCGGACAACGAATCGGAAGCCCATGCGCGTGAATGCTTCGAGCGCCTGCTCGAGGCCGCTATGGAAGCGGGCTGCGTTCTAGACGCCGTGGTCGCCGAGAGCATGGCGCAGGCGCACGCACTGTGGCACATCCGCGAAAGCATCCCGATGGCGCAGGCCGAAGAGGGCCTGAACATCAAGCACGACATCTCCATCAACGTGTCACGCATCCCCGAGTTCGTGGCCGAAACCAATGCATTGCTGCTCGAGCGGTTTCCCGGCGCGCGCATGGTCGTTTACGGCCATCTGGGCGACGGCAACCTGCATTACAACGTGCAGGCGCCGGAGAACGAAGACCAGGCACGTTTCCTCAATGAAATGGAAGTGCCCATGAATGCCCAGGTCTACGAAGCGGTGGACCGCTACCGGGGATCGATCTCCGCCGAGCATGGCGTCGGAAGCCTCAAGGTCGACACCCTGCCCAAGCACAAATCACCCGTGGCACTGGACATGATGCGCGCCATCAAACAGGGCCTGGATCCGTTGAACCTGATGAACCCGGGTCGGGTGCTGAAGGCATAATTAAACCCTTGCCGATCCACCGCCCTCCGGGCCCGGCAAAACCCCCTTCTTGACCCCCTGCCGACTGGTTTTAAATGACCCGCCCCATCCGCTCCCAATACGAAGATTTCATGCGCCATGTGGACAGCCACGGCGCCTTCAAGGCCGACCGCACGGGCACCGGCACCAAAAGCGTGTTCGGCTACCAGATGCGCTTCGACCTGAACGAAGGCTTTCCGCTGGTGACCACCAAGAAGGTCCACCTGAAATCCATCGTCCATGAGCTGCTGTGGTTTCTGCAGGGCTCGAGCGACAACAACTGGCTCAAGGAGCGCGGCGTCAGCATCTGGGACGAATGGGCGCGGCCCGACGGCGACCTGGGCCCGGTCTATGGCGTGCAGTGGCGCAGCTGGCCCACGCCCGACGGCGGCCACATCGACCAGATCAGCGAAGTCATCAAGACGCTCAAGACCAACCCGGATTCGCGCCGCATCATCGTGAGTGCCTGGAATGTCGCCGACCTCTCGAAGATGGCGCTCATGCCCTGCCATGCGTTCTTCCAGTTCTACGTGGCGCCGTCCGAGGTGCAGGGCCAGCCCGGCAAGCTGAGCTGCCAGCTCTACCAGCGCAGCGCCGACATCTTCCTGGGCGTGCCCTTTAACATCGCGAGCTACGCCTTGCTCACCCACATGGTGGCGCAGCAATGCGGCCTGGGCGTGGGCGACTTCATCTGGACCGGCGGCGACTGCCATATCTACAGCAACCACCACGAGCAGGTCGCGCTGCAATTGAGCCGCCAGCCCCTCCCCTACCCCACGCTGCAGATCAAGCGCAAACCAGAGTCGATCTTTGACTACCAGTTTGAAGACTTCGAGTTCCTGGACTATCAGCACCACGAGGCCATCAAGGCGCCTGTGGCGGTATAGCTCATGCGTATCAATATGATCTTCGCCCGCGCCGCCAACGGCGTGATAGGCCGCGACAACACCATCCCCTGGCGCCTGCCGGAAGACATGGCGCGCCTCAAGCGCCTGACCACCGGCTGGCCGGTCATCATGGGCCGCAAGACCTGGGATTCATTGCCGGTGAAATTCCGGCCGCTGCCGGGTCGCGCCAATATCGTCATCACGCGGCAGCCTGACTGGAAAGACACCGGTGCCACGACGGCCGCGGGCCTGGCCGACGCGTTGGCGCTGTGTGCCTCGTCGGCCGAAGTGTGGATCCTGGGAGGCGCGCAAATCTACGCGCAGGCGATGCCGCTGGCCCACCGCATCGAAGTCACCGAGATTGCCGAAAATATTGAAGGCGACGCCTTCGCGCCGGCGCTGGGCCCCGAATGGCGGCAGGCCGCGCGCGAAGACCACGTATCGGCGACCGGTATGAAGTTCAGCTTCATCACCTACCAAAAATAGACCATCCACAACCCACAACCACAACAACACTTGAGAGGGAATTGATATGTCAGGAGGCGGATTTCACGTACACGGGCCCCACGACCATGAGCTCGAGCATGCCGCGCAAGGCGGCCATGGCGGCCACGAAAGCGGCGGCGGCATGATTGCGCAGATCGCGGTGATCACGGCCATCATCGCAACCATAGGCGCGATTTTTGCCTACATGGGCGGTGCCACGCAGGCCAATGCGGGACTCTACAAAAACAACGCGGCGATCAAGAAAACGGAAGCGTCCAACCAGTGGAATTACTTCCAGTCGAAAAGCACCAAGCAGTCGCTGGCCGAACTGGCCCGTGATCTGGCGCCCGAAGACAAAAAGGCCGGCTACCAGGGCAAGGTGGACCGCTACGAAAAGGAAAAGAACGAGATCAAGGTGGCGGCCGAGAAGCTGGAGGCTGAATCCACGGTCTGGGATAAATCCTCGGACGAACAGATCCACCAGCACCACCGCTGGGCCCAGGCCACCACCGTGCTGCAAGTGGCGATCGCCCTGGCGGCTATCGCACTGCTGACACGCAAGAAATGGCTGGAATACGGCATGTTCGCCGTGGCCGGCGTGGGCCTGGTGGTGGGTGCACTCGCCGCGCTGCACATTTGACCGCTGTTGAACCCGTCTTTTCCGGGGCTGGAGCATGAGACCATGAAGATTACGACCTGGAACGTCAACTCGCTGACCGCGCGGCTGGCCCATGTGCTGGAGTGGCTGGCCGCCAACCCGGTC
Organism: Polaromonas sp. P1_H6; assembly: GCF_056405195.1. NCBI lineage: Bacteria > Pseudomonadati > Pseudomonadota > Betaproteobacteria > Burkholderiales > Comamonadaceae > Polaromonas > Polaromonas sp. P1_H6. The sequence goes on along the minus strand of NZ_JBFUCN010000024.1, from coordinate 55,300 downwards.
GACGTGCTGTGCCTGCAAGAGCTCAAGATGACGGACGACAAGTTTCCGCTGGAGGCGCTCAAGGCGGTGGGATATGAAGCCGCCGCCTTCGGCCAGAAGACCTATAACGGCGTGGCCATCCTGTCGCGCACGCCCGTGCGCGAGGTGGTGAAAAACATCGTGGGTTTTGAAGACGAGCATTCGCGAGTGATCGCCGCCACGGTGGACGGCCCCGCGGGGCCCGTGCGCGTGATGAACGGCTACTTCGTCAACGGGCAGGAACCCGGCAGCGAAAAGTTCGCCTACAAGATGCGGTGGCTGGACGGCCTGCAGGCTTATGTGCGCGCCGAAATGGCGGCCCACCCGCAGCTGGTGCTGCTGGGCGATTTCAACATCACGCCGGAAGACCAGGACTCCTACGATCCTGAAGGCCTGCGCGACACCATCCACCACACCAGGGAAGAGCGCGAGCATTTCCGCCGGTTGCTGGCACTGGGGCTAACCGACAGCTTCCGCATGTTCGAGCAGTTGCCCAAAAGCTATTCATGGTGGGACTACCGCATGCTGGGCTACCAGAAGAACCGGGGCCTGCGCATAGACCACATCCTGGTCAGCGAGGCCCTCAAGCCGCAGGTCAAAGGCTGCACCATAGACCGCGTGCCGCGCAAATGGGAAAAGCCCAGCGACCATGCGCCGGTAACCGTGGAACTCGGCTAAAAACCTCAAGCGGCGAATCCCCGGCGGTCCTTCTTCCACCAGCCAGGGCCGCGGGACTGGCTTTGCCAGACCGCAGGCGCAGCGGCCCCCTCGGGGGGCAGGGAGCTACACGAAGTGAGCGACCGTGGGGGCCACATTCACTCCAGGTGGAGCTCCTGGATCTTCCGCGTGATGGTGTTGCGGCCTATGCCCAACTTCTGGGCCGCCTCGATACGGCGCCCACGCGTATTGGCCAGCGCGGTCTGGATCAGCTTGGACTCGAAACGCCGCGTGAGAACGTCCCACACATCGCTGCGCCCGGTTGCCAGCAAGGCCAGGGCTTCGGCTTCAAGGCCGGTTTCCCAGCTTTGCTCCACCCCGCCTGCCGGCACGGGCAAAGCCGCTTCGGACGCGTGGGCGGCCGGCGGTTTGTCGGTGGCCGCGGCCCATTCCATACGCGGGGCTTCGGCCCTTTCAGCCGGAACCTGGATTTTGCCGGACTCCGGGATCATTCCCAGCACTTCGGGCGGAAGATCTTTGGGTTCTATCACCTGGGCCGGCGCCATTACCGTAAGCCAGTGGCAGATATTTTCGAGCTGGCGCACGTTACCGGGAAAACTGAAGTTGCTCAGCTGCTGCAGGGCGGTGTCGGAAATCCGCTTGGGCTCGACACCAAGCTGCTTGGCGCTTTGCTGCAGGAAGTGCCGCGTCAGCATGAAGACATCTTCACGCCGCTCACGCAGCGCGGGCAGGCGCAGGCGGATCACGTTGAGGCGGTGGAACAAGTCCTCGCGGAAACCGCCTTCCTTGACGCGTTGCTCCAGGTCCTGGTGGGTGGCGGCGATGACACGCACATTGGCCTTGACGGCGTTGTGCCCGCCGACGCGGTAGAAGTGGCCGTCGCTGAGCACGCGCAGCAGGCGGGTCTGCAGGTCGAAGGGCATGTCGCCGATTTCGTCGAGGAACAGCGTGCCGCCCTCGGCCTGCTCGAAGCGGCCGCGCCGCATGGTCTGCGCGCCGGTGAAGGCGCCGCGCTCATGGCCGAAGAGTTCGCTCTCGAGCAGGTCCTTGGGGATGGCTGCGGTGTTGATGGCGACGAACGGCCCGTTGGCGCGCGGTGAATGTTTGTGCAGCGCGCGCGCCACCAGCTCCTTGCCGGAACCCGATTCACCGGTGATCATCACCGTCACCATGCTCTGGCTCAGGCGCCCGATGGCGCGGAACACGTCCTGCATGGCCGGCGCCTGGCCCAGCATTTCGGGCGCGGAGGCCATGCGTTCCTCGGCCACTTCTTCGCGCTGGCTTTCTTCCACCGCGCGGCGAATCAGCTCGACCGCCTTGGGCAGGTCAAAAGGCTTGGGCAGGTATTCGAAAGCCCCGCCCTGGAAGGCGGAGACCGCGCTGTCCAGGTCGGAAAATGCGGTCATGATGATGACCGGCAGGCCGGGCAGCTTTTCCTTGACCTTTTCCAGCAGGTCCAGGCCGGAGCCGCCGGGCATGCGGATGTCGCTCACCAGTATCTGCGGGCCGTCTTCTTCGGTCGCGTTCTCCAGCGCGGCAAGCACTTCGCGGGGGTTGGTGAAACTGCGCGTAGGAAGGTCCTCGCGGAGCAGGGCCTTTTCCAGAACAAACCGGATGGACTGGTCATCATCAACGATCCAGATCGGTTTCATGTATGCAGTCCCTTTTGTCGTGCTTTCAGCGCGGGGCCCTCTGTAAGCCCTCCGCGCCGATCGCGTTATGTATCAATCATGAAGGAGACACATTTCAAGGAAGCGGTATGAGCAGCTTGAAATCTGTACGGCCCGGCACACTGTCGCACTCGATCAAACCGTGGTGTTGCTGCACAAAGGTTTGCGCCAATGTCAGCCCCAGCCCCGAACCGCCCTCGCGCCCCGAGACCAGGGGATAGAAGATGCGGTCTTTGATGGAGTCCGGCACACCCGGTCCATTGTCGATAACATGCAATTCCAGTGCCAAGCGATAGCGCTGCTTGCCAAAAGTTACCTGCCTGGCGATTCTGGTCTTGAAAGTGATCTGCGCATTGCCCGCCGCGATGCGCTCGGCCAGGGCCTGGGCCGCGTTGTGGGCAATGTTCAGCACCGCCTGGATCAGCTGCTCGCGGTCGCCGCGGAAGTCGGGAATCGAGATGTCGTAATCCCGCGTGACCTTCAGCCCCTTGGGAAACTCCGCCAGGATCAATGAGCGTACGCGCTCGCAAACCTCGTGGATATTCACGTCGCCCACCAGGTGCGGGCGGCGGTGCGGAGCCAGCAGGCGGTCCACCAGCGTCTGTAGCCGGTCGGCCTCGTGGATGATGACCTGGGTGTATTCGGTCAGGTCCTTGCCGATTTCCATCTGCAGCAGCTGGGCCGCGCCGCGGATCCCGCCCAGCGGGTTTTTGATTTCATGGGCCAGGTTGCGGATCAATTCCTTGTTGGCCTGCGCCTGGTCGATCAGGCGCTCTTCCCGCTCCTGCTTGGCCTGCTGCTCGAGCGGAAGCAGTTCCACGATGGCCTCACCCGGGGTGTCGGTCTGAGCCACCACCACGTGGACCGGCAAGGGCTCATGGTTCAGCCGCCGGAGCCAGGCGTCGTAACGCAGGGCGGCGAACTCGTTGCTGCCCGCGCCTTCGAGCGCGTTTTGCAGGATCAGGGGTTCGGTGAAACAGTCGGGAAGCTGGGACCCTTCAATGGTCCGCCGGGAGGTGCCCAGCGCGTCTTCCAGCGCGGCATTGGCGAACACCACGGTGCCGTCGGTGCGGACGACGGCGACCAGCGTGGCCAGCAGGTCGAAGGCCTGAAAGCGAGGAAGCCCCGAAATCAGGGCGGAGGGCGATGTGGTGCGGATGGAGGGCTTGTTCAAGCCATCCATTTTCACCCAGAAGCCGGCGCTGCGCGCTTAATTGAGGGTGGGAGCGCCCGAAGGAAGCCGGGATATTTCGCGTTTGAGGCCGGCGATGTCGCTCTGGTTGCGGGCGATGCCGTCCTTGAGTTCGGCCACGCGGTCCAGGTAGCGCTGGTAATTGCGGCCTTCGATGCCCTGCTTCTCGGGCTCGCCGTTGTTGTATTCTTTTTGCTGCTCGGCCAGCTTGGCCTCGGCTTTTTTCAGCTCGGCTTCCAGGATGGCGCGTGAATCGCTGTCGCGGGCTCGCTGCTCAGGGCTGCCGTCGGTACGCGGACCGGCCGCAGTCGCCACGCGAACCGCGGACTTGGGCGTGCTGCTCACCGGCGTGCTCTGCACCACCGTGACGTTGCCGCCCGAAACCAGCTTGCAGCTGCGGGTCTGCGCTTCTTTGGCGTTGTTGATGTATTCAGGCGTGGAGCCGCCGACGCCGGCACAGCGGAAAACCTGCTGCGCCCACGCGGCATTCCCCGCGCCGGCCAGCAGCAGGGACAAGGCAGAAAGCAATAAGGTGTTTTTCATAGGGAACTCCCGATGCCGGTAAGGGCTAGGACGGTCTATCAGTATGCGGCAAAGGAACAAAAATACAAAGCCAGCACACCCACAACCTGCCGGGACAATAAAAAAGGACGGCATTTGCCGTCCTTTTTTGGCCACAAACTGTGAAAAACCACAGTAAGCGGCTGGGCGCGAGCCCTCCTGTTTACAGGGAGTAGTACATGTCAAATTCGATGGGGTGGGTCGCCTGGCGCAGGCGGGTCACTTCACCCATCTTCAGTTCAATGTAGGCGTCGAGCATGCTGTCGGTGAACACACCGCCCTTGGTCAGGAAGCTGCGGCCCACGTCGAGCGCGTCCAGCGCCTGGTCCAGGCTGTGGCAGACGGTTGGCACTTTTGCATCTTCCTCGGGCGGCAGATGGTACAGGTCCTTGGTGGCGGCTTCGCCGGGGTGGATCTTGTTTTCCACACCGTCCAGGCCGGCCATCATCAGGGCCGAGAAACCCAGGTACGGGTTCATCAGCGGATCGGGGAAGCGCGCTTCGATGCGGCGGCCCTTGGGGTTGGCGACGTAAGGAATGCGGATCGAGGCCGAGCGGTTCTTGGCCGAGTAAGCCAGCTTGACCGGTGCTTCGTAGCCGGGAACCAGGCGCTTGTAGCTGTTGGTGCCGGGGTTGGTGATGGCGTTCAAGGCACGTGCGTGCTTGATGATGCCGCCGATGTAGTACAGCGCGAAGTCGGACAGGCCTGCGTAGCCGTCGCCGGCGAACAGGTTTTTGCCGTCTTTCCAGATGGACTGGTGAACGTGCATGCCGGAGCCGTTGTCGCCGACGATGGGCTTGGGCATGAAGGTGGCGGTCTTGCCGTAGGCATTGGCCACGTTCTGCACCACATACTTCAGGATCTGCGTCCAGTCGGCGCGCTGCACCAGGGTGCTGAAGCGGGTGCCGATTTCGTTCTGGCCGGCGCCGGCCACTTCGTGGTGGAACACTTCGACCGGAACGCCCAGCGATTCGAGGATCAGGGACATCTCGGCGCGCATGTCTTGCGTGCTGTCGACGGGAGGCACGGGGAAGTAGCCGCCCTTGACGGTCGGGCGGTGGCCGCGGTTGCCGCCTTCGAGCTTGGCGCCCGAATTCCAGGGCGCTTCGTACTCTTCGATCTTGAAGAAGGTGCCCGACATGTCGGTGTTCCAGCGCACGTCGTCAAAAATGAAGAATTCGGGTTCAGGGCCGAAGTAAGCGGTGTCGCCCAGGCCGGAAGCCTTGAGGTAGGCTTCGGCGCGCTGCGCGATGGAGCGCGGGTCGCGGTCATAGGCCTTGCCGTCGGCGGGCTCAAGCACGTCGCAGCTCATGAACAGCGTCGTTTCTTCAAAGAAAGGATCGATGTTGGCCGTTTTGGGGTCAGGCATCAGCTGCATGTCGGAGGCTTCAATGCCTTTCCAGCCGGCAACCGAAGAACCGTCGAAGGCGTGGCCCGACGTGAATTTGTCTTCGTCAAAGTGGGACACGGGCACGGTCACGTGCTGCTCTTTGCCCCGGGTGTCGGTGAAACGGAAGTCAACGAACTTGACTTCGTTTTCCTTGACCATTTTCATGACGTCTGCGACGGTCTTTGCCATCAAAATCTCCTGTGCTGGATGGGTGGTTGAAAATTATCTTCGGGCCTGTTGAATGCACTTTTTGTGCCAAAGCCGTTGGCTCTACGGTTTCCTGCCAAGCCTCGGATTGTGCCGTTATCTGGCCTCACTTCCAGCCTTGTCGAGGCTGAAAAGAGAAAAAACACCTTGCGGTAACGGCTGCACCATTTAAGTGCGCCACTCCAAATGCACCTTTTAAGTGCGAAAAATCAACGCACCAACTCGGGGCCGAATTTGAGGTCAAACTTGTGCAGGCCGGCGAGCATGGCGGGGTAAGCCAGGTTGACCGCCTCAGGCGCGCCTTTGACGCCCAACTCAATATGGCGGCCATATTCCGGGTGGTCCACGCTGGGCAGGCTGAAGACCTTGACGCCGGCATGCGCCGCTTCAATGGCGAGCATCAGCGGGGTCAGCATGGCTTCCATGGACCCAAAAATGATCACCGATTTTTCGGTGTAGGGCGACTTTTGGTGCAGGTGGGCATAGTGCGTGTCGAGCGCCCATTCGATCATGGGCCAGGCCATGACGGGGAAGCCGGGAACGAAGTGAACCGCGCCCTGCCCCACCCGGCAGGTAAAGCCGGGGATCTTGTTGTACGGATTCGGAATGATCTCCGCGCCCACCGGAAACACCCCCATGTTGAGGCGGTGGATGTTGTCGTCGCGGTCGGGCTCATAGGGTGTGCCCTGCTCCTTGGCCACGTCCGCCATGCGTTCGAGGATCAGGGTTTTGGCCGCGGGGTGCAAGGCCAGTTCAACCCCCAGCGCCTTTGCCGCGCACTGCCGGGTGTGGTCGTCAGGCGTGGCGCCTATACCGCCGCAGGAAAACACCACGTCGCCGTTGTCGCGCGCCGCCGCGAAGGCGCGCGCCAGCGTGGCGGTGATGCGCGCCGGGTCGTCGCCCACATAGTCGGCATACGCCAGCTGCAGGCCGCGCGCGCCCAGCAGTTCAATGGTTTTGGGCAGGTGCTTGTCGGCGCGTTTGCCCGAGAGGATTTCGTCGCCGACGATGATGAGGCCGAAGTGAGGAGTCATGTTCAGGGGATTCAAGGCAGGTGTAAATCGGGCTTGCCGCCCATGGAGCCAAAGCTGGGCGCCGGTCCCGGCAGGGCCTCGGGGGCCAGTTCCGCCGCCATGGACGTGATCGCGGCCTGCGCGAGTGGGTCCGGGGCGAGCGCGTTGTTTTTCTTGCGAAGCTGCTCCAGCGCAGCCAGGGTGTAGTGGGCGAACCAGAGTGAGGAAAACGCAAACACCAGGGTGTAGATCCAGATCGCCACCGGCACAAGGATGGGCGCCATGGCCACAAACATCGCACCTGAAGCCCAGAGCACGCTAGGCGCCGCGCCGAGGTAGCCGCTGAGCACGCCTATGGCAAGCAAGGGCATGCGGTGCTCCTTGAAAATCTGCCGCCGCTCTTCACTGCTGGCGTGGTCCACCATCGCGTCATAAGACATCACGCGGTAAGTCAGCCAGCCCCAGATCAGCGGCGGCAGCACCAGGATCAGCGGCGGAATCAACCAAAGCGGAATCGAAATGACCAGCGCCAGCAGGGCCAGCAAGGTCGAGCCCAGCGACCAAAACAGGCTGGTGAACAGGGAACCTCCCCGTTTGCGCTCCATTTGAGGAAAGCGCCGTTCAGCCACCAGGGCCACCATGGCAGGCGTCATGAGCAGTGCCACAAAGAGCAGCGAAACAATGATGATGACGGGAATAATCAACAACAACAACAGCACCTTGGGCAGTACGGTTTGCAGTTGACTCAAGCCCAGTCCCTCCAGCCAGCGAATCATGATATCGACCAGCTCGAAACTCCCGAGTTGCACGCGGACGGCTTCGGCAGCACTGTCCCAGAAGAAGTGGGCCAAGGTCAGAGAAACCACGCCCATGATCACCAACGGCAGGATCGATAGCACGATGACCCGCGGGTGCAGGCAATACATCACGGCACGCCAGAAGGCGTCAAGAAGTTTGCTCATGGCCGACAGGATACCCCGACTCGATGGCCGCCGGATTGCACCGTTCAAGCTTTGCCGAGGAGGCGCTTCAAGCCAATCCACTGCTGCGACCAGAAGCCCCTGCCGTAGTCCCGTTTGGCTTCCACCTGGTCGCGAACGCCGGTGGGGTCATAACGCTGCTCAAAATTGGCCGTGCCGAACAGCACATCCCACCAGGGCAGCAACACACCGAAATTGTGTCCACCCAAGACAGTCCGTTCAGCCTTCACCGTCTCATGCCCAATACCGATGCTGTGGTGCAGCCGGTGAAAGCGCGGGCTCACCCACAGGCGCTCGCCGATGCGGCCGAACCAGATGCGCACATTGGCATGCTGGAAGCTTTCGCTGAGCTGGGTGAAGGCCACGATGGCGACGAACTGGCCGGGCGGAACGCCTATGAGCTGGGCCACCAGCACGACGATGGAGTCGACCAGGACGTCGTCGATCAGGTGGTTGCGGTTGTCGCTCCACATGGTCATCTGCCGCTGCGCATGGTGCAGCGAATGCAGGCGCCACCACCACTCGAGCTGGTGCTGGCCACGATGCGTCCAGTAAGCCACGAAGTCGAACACCACCAGGTAGATCAGCAGGCTGACCACCGCGTGGTCGCTCACGCCGGGCCAGAGCTGGTCGAGATGGAAGGTGCCGTAGCCGGCCGTGCGCAGCGCGCCGAAGGCTTCGTCGAACCACGGGTCCAGTGTGAAGAACAGCGCAATGCGAAACAGGCCCAGCCGGTGGATCAAGGTGTACAGCACGTCGGTGCGTATGGTGGCGCGGTCGGTGACCGGCTCCACCGGCCGCCAGCGCTGCAGCGGGCCGATCAGGGCCAGAAGGATCACGACCTGGATCACGCCCACCAGGAACCAGGCGGTGGCGTCATAGCCGTCTTCCAGCAGGTTGCCCATGCCCAGTGTGAACATCGCCGGCTGCACGGCCGCCTCGAACAGCCATTGCTGCGCCGCCGAAAAATAATCACTGAACCAGTCCATGGCGCTTATTTTGCGGGCCTGGCGGGGGCCGGGCCGGACTGCGCGTCAATCCAGTCCTTGTACTGGGGATGCTCGCGCAGTGTCTTGAAGCAAAAACCGCGCGCTTGCAGGCCGGTGACCAGCGGCTCCAGCACCTTGGGTGCCCACGGATCCTTGCGCGACCAGATGCCCAGGTGCGCCAGCAGGATGTCACCGGATCGCACATCGCGCAGCGCCTTCTTCAACAGGAAGTCGTTGGGATACTTCTCGCTAGCCAGTTCGTCGCCCAGGAAGCCCGCGGGCGACCAGCCCACATGTTCATAGCCGCAGGCCTTGGCGGCGGCCAGCAGCGCGGGCGAGGTCTTGCCGCCCGGCGCCCTGAAAAGTGGCAGCGTTTTTTTGCCGGTAATGGCTTCCAGGCGCTTGCTGGATTTGCTGATTTCTTCGCAATACTGCGCGGCCGTCCAGGTGAAGTCCTTGCCCTCCAGCGGCCCCGCCGAGGGGCGCATCCTGAACTGCGCCTGTGCCCCCGGCACAGCGGGCATGTCGCCGCGCCAGTAGACGTGGTCCCAGGTGTGTGAAGCGAATTCGTGGCCCTCAGCCGCGCGTGCCTTCCACCAGGGCGCCCACTCCGCGCCCAGGCTGCCGTCGCCGGTCTGCGTGCGCTCGTTGGCGGCGAAAAACGTGACCTTGACCTGGTGCTTGTTCAGCACCTCAGCCATCAGCGGCGCAACGGCCATGTGGCCGGTGTCCAGCGTCAGGTAGACGGGTTTGCAGGGCGCCGCAGCCGAGGCAGGCTGCAGGCAGGTAACCGCCACAAAAACGGCAAGCAGCGCAGTTGCCGGGGCTTGCCTACCTTGGCGAATGATCAAGGGTCCAGACGCCATGCGGGCTCTTTCCAACGTTAACCTGGCGCACCACCTTGCGGGTCGCCACGTCGATCACGGTGAGCTTGCGCGCCCAGCGCGATGTCACCAGGATCTGCTTGCCGTCGCGGCTCACGTCGATGCAGTCGGGGCCGCCCGGTGCGGGAAACTGGTCGACCACCTCGAGGGTTTGCAGGTCTATACGGCTGATGGTGTTGGCCACGCGGTTGCTGACCAGCACGTGGCGCTTGTCGCCGAAGGCGCGAAACGCATGGGCGCCGGCGCCGGTCTTGATGACCTTGGTGCGCTGGGGCTGCGCCCCGCTCACGTCATAGACCTCGACCGCGTCGCCGCCCGTCAGGCCCACCAGCATGAATTTGTCGTCGGCCGTGCCGTAGACATCGGCCGGGATGGAGCCGGTCTTGGTGCGCCATTTGATGGACTGGCTGCCCAGGTCGATGGCGATCAGCTCGTCGCTGTCCTGCATCGTGGAATAGATCGTGGTGCTTTTGCTGTCTATCCACAGATGGCTGGGGGTCTTGCCGGTAGCCACGCGTTTGGCCAGCGTGATGTCCTTGCCGTCCCATTTGTAGATGTCGATGTGGTTCAGGCGATTGGCGGCCGTGACGAACCATTTCATGTCCGGCGAAAAGCGCAGCTGGTAAGGATCCAGGATGCCGCGTATCGTGCGCTGCACCTCGGCGGTTTTCGGGTCTATGAAGGTCAGCGAGTCCGACAGGGCATTGGCCACGATCACCGACTTTTCGTCGGGCGTGAGGTAAAGATGGTGCGGCTGCTTGCCGGTGGCGATGCGCCGGGTCTCGGTCCAGGTGGCCGGGTTGATCACGCTGACGGTGTCGTCCAGCGAGTTGAGCACAAAGACGGGCGTGGTGATCCCGGAAGCGGCCGGAGCCGCCGCAGTCTGGGCAAGGGCCGGTAAACTTGTCAGGGCGGCAAAGGCACACAGCCAGGCGGCTGCAAAACGGGCGGAAACATTCACAAAAACGGTCTTTCTAGGTGCAACCAGCTAGTGTAGCGGCGCGAAGTTGCCGCAAAACCACTCAAGCCGGCAAATAGCAGCCTGCAGGAGACCTAATGCGCCGGACGCCCTATCCGTTTACATCCCTTACGATGCGGTGATGAATTTGACGGAGATGGTGGAGATCAACGGGGTGCGCCTGGAAGTCAGGCGAATTGCCGGGCAGGCCGGCCTCGCCCCGATTGTTTTCCTGCACGAAGGCCTGGGCTCGGTCGCCTTGTGGACGCAGCGAGGGCTGGACTGGCCGCAAGCCGTGTGCGCGGCGACAGGCCGGGCCGGCATCGTCTACTCGCGGCGCGGTTACGGCCGGTCCGCATCCATACCCGACGTGCGCGGCAACGGGCGGCTGCCGCCGGACTATATGCACCGCGAGGCCTGGGAAGTGCTGCCCGCCCTGCTGCAAGCCTTGAACATCCATCGGCCGGTGCTGCTGGGCCATTCCGATGGGGCCACCATCGCCCTGCTCCACGCCAGCCGGCATCCCGTGTCGGCCTGCATCGCAATGGCGCCGCATGTGCTGGTGGAAGACATTGCAGTGCAAGCGATCACTGAAGCCAAGGCGGCCTTTGAATCGGGGGCGCTGCGCGAGCGGCTGGCACGCTACCACGCCGAGGTGGACGTGGCTTTCTGGCAATGGAACGACGTCTGGCTGTCCGAGGCTTTTCGCCGATTCGACATTCGCGAGGAATGCGGCCGCATCACGGCGCCGCTGCTGCTGGTCCAGGGCCTGGACGACGAGTACGGCACCCTGCGGCAGCTCGACGAAATCGCTCAGGTCGCGCCCCACGCCCGGCAACTGCGGCTGGCGGCCTGCGGGCATTCGCTGCAGCGCGACCAGCCCGCCGAGACCGTGGAAGCGGTCGCTGACTTCCTCAAGCCGATGGCTTGAGCGTCATTGAGCTTCAGGCCTCCTTGACCTCAATGTGGTAAGTCGCCCAGGGACACCAGGCAAAACGCGCGGGCAAGGGCTTGGCCGCCATCTCAGGGAAGCGGTCCGCGTCATAGACGGCCCATAGCGGGCCCAAGCCGCCCAGCGACAAAGGCTGGCCGTCCATGTGGGTGGCGACGATAAAGCGGTATTTGGCGATTTCGGCAGCCGTCACCTGGGCCGCATAGCCGTCCACCGCGCGCAGGAACACCGTGCTCTTGTCGTTGACCTTCACGCCGCTGGCCTTCAGGACGTCGGCCAGCAGCGGGCCTTTGAGCGTATGCGGCTTGCTGTCGTATTCGAGCGTGGGCTTGATGGTGACGGCCGGCAGCGCGGCCAGGGCGGCGAAGTCAAAGGCCTGGGCCTTGTCGAATTTGATCTTCTGCTTGGCCATCATCTGGTCCAGCGCCGGATCGAGTGCAGCGCGGTTGCCGGCGCCTATGAGGCCGCTGACGGTCAGCACGGTCGGGCCTTTTTGCGCCTTGGGGGCCAGTTGGGCCTGCGCCAGTTCGGGCAAGGCGACAGCGCCAAAGGCCGCTATCCCCATAAATTTACGCTTGTCCATGTTTTCCTCTCCTCCTTGTAAGCAAATGCACCGAGACGCGAATTTCGTCTAAAAATTCACACTAAATCAGTAATACAACGCCAATTTCACGACACATCTCAAGTCAAAGTACGTAAATCGGCGCATATTGTAATTACCCGTAACAAACCAGGAGTTCGTCGTGTACAGAAACTCAGAATGGTCGCCGGCAGGGCAGCTTCACATGCCGCATCTCGCCGAATGGTACAGCTTGTGGGCACGCTGGGTAAACCGCGGAAAACGCCGCATTCCCAAACACTGGCCTCTGCACGCGCGGGTTTTGATGAACAGCGAGGAACTGCGAACCTGGCACTGGATGATCGGTACTTTTGACGATCACCATGTCCTGGTGAAGATGCCGGTAACCCGTTTCACCAGGCCCAATGCCAGCGAGAACAGCCTGTACTGGTATGAAATGCTCCAGAACACCACCTGCACCTTTTCGGTCTGCGCCGGCGACGGCCACGTGGTCGGCTGCGTGGACGTCCCCAAGTCCTTCGGCCTTTCCCACAAAGCCAGGAGCCTGAAGCGCAACTTGCTGGCGCAATGCGGCATTTCCTACGCCGTGCTCAACCCGTCCATGCTGCCGAACCCGGACGAACTTCGCAATGAATTCTTCGGTGAAGCGGCCACCAAAGCCCGGCATCTCAAACGGGAAGAAGCAGTCCTCGAAGTCGCCCGCATCAGCCTGAAAAAAACCCTGGCGCAACAGCGGCAGATACGCACCCACATGGACCAGGAGCACAGCAGCAGCATGCCCGGCCACTGGCACGACTCGTTTCTCATACAGTCCAACACCCGCCCGGCCGAATTGCGATAAGGAGGCGCCGGCGGATGCGCGCGGCGCTCAGGCCGCGATGCGGGCCAAGTCTTGCGCCGTCAACCAGCGCCACTCACCGGCTTTCAGGCCGGCCGGCAGATCCAGGGAACCTATGCGCGAACGGTGCAGGCCGCCGACCTCTTCCACCCGGTTGCCCACGGCGGCGATCATGCGCTTGACCTGGTGGTATTTGCCCTCTGTCAGCGTCAGGCTCAACTGGTTCTCGCCAGTCTTCTCGCAGGCCGCGGCCCGCACCGGCTTGGGGTCGTCGTCCAGCACCACGCCGGCCAGCAGTTTGGCCACCTGCCTGTCGTCCACCGGGTGTTTGGCCCGCACTTCATACACCTTGGGCACGTGGTGCTTGGGTGAACTCATGCGGTGGATGAACTTGCCGTCGTCCGACAGCAATAAGAGCCCCGTCGTATCCTGGTCCAGCCGGCCGACCGCCTGCACGCCGGCTGCCGCCCCGCCGCCGCGCTGGCGTATCGGCGCCGGCAGCAGCGTGTAGATGCTCGGGTAGGTGCTGGGCTTTTGCGAGCACTCATAGCCCGCGGGCTTGTGCAGCATCAGATAGGCTTTTTCATGGTATTCCCATGCCGTGCCTTGCACCGTGAAGCGCAGGCCTTCGATGGCCTCGAATTCGGCGGCCGGGTCGTCGCAGGGCGCGCCGGCCACGATCACATGGCCCTGTTGGACCAACCCCGCGCAGACGCGCCGCGTGCCAAAGCCCTGGGAGAAGAGAATTTCCTGAAGTTGCATGCTTGCCATGGGCGTATTGTCGTCGCGAGTACAAAGCGGTCGGCGAGCGCCATCGGGCGCCCATAAAAAAAGCCCGACGGTTAAAGGTCGGGCTTTGGTGAAGTGGTGGAGCTGGGGGGATTTGAACCCCCGTCCGCAAGCCTTGTTCGGGCAGATCTACATGTTTAGCGGTCTGATTTGAGTCTCGCCACCTGTGTCGCGCAGTCGCACGCTACACAGGACGCCAGCACCCTATTTTCTCGCCCCGGGTTAAGGTACCCAGCCCGGAGCCAGCCGATGAAATTATCTTTACAGCCGGGAGCGTTTAACTTGCGTTAAACACCCCTTGCCCAGCCCATCGGCCTGCTGTTGTAAAGCTCACTGGCAATTAAGCAGCGAGTGCGAAACGTTCGTCGTTTGCAGTTAGTTTGTTTGAATCTGTTTTACGAGCGCACTCAGCTCGACATGCACCACACCGCGTCCGAACCCACGTCGAAACCAATGCAGCCCCAGGAGGCCTAGTTTACGCCATTCGCAGCAAATTCAAGAGCGCGCCGGGCACGGCGATGGTCGCGTCGGCTTTCCAGCCTCCGGTGTCAGCAGTTTTACCCAGGTAACCGTAAGCGGCTGCCACTGTGGGCATGCCGGCAGCCCGGCCGGCCACGATATCGCGCTCGTCGTCACCGACGTAAATACAGCGTTCGGGGGCGACCTCCAGCTGGCGGGCCGCCTCCAGCAAGGGCGCCGGATGCGGCTTGGCATGCGGGGTAGTGTCGCCGCTGACGATGGTCCGGGCGGTGTTGAAGAGCGGCATCGCCTTGGTCAGCGGGACGGTAAAACGGGCTGATTTGTTGGTCACCACGCCCCAGTGGAAGCCAGCCCGGTCGATGTCGGCGATCAATTCGGCCACGCCGTCAAATACCGTGGTGTGCTCGGTCATGCGGGATTCGTAATTGCGGAAGAACTCTTCCCTGAGATCGGCAAAACGGGCATCGTCCGGCGTCAGGCCGAAGGCCACGCCAATCATGCCGCGCGCACCCGCGCCCGCCATGGGTCGGTAAAGCGCCAGGGGTAGCGACTCGAGCCCCCTGTCGGTGCGCATCTTGTCGGCCGCGGCGCCCAAGTCGGGCGCGCTATCTATCAGGGTGCCGTCCAGGTCGAACAGCACGGCAGCGATGTCTTTGAACATGTCGGGATAGTGAATTTTGAGGGGGACAACCGGGATTTCAGCTTTTCCGGGTGGCCAGCAGGTAATTGACGCTGGTGTCGGCGCTGAGCCAGTAGTGGCGCGTCAATGGGTTGTACTCCATGCCGCGGGTCTGTTGCAGCGAGAGTCCCGACGCACGGCAGTAGCCGGCCAGTTCGCTGGGTTTGACCAACTTGGCATACTCGTGGGTGCCGCGTGGCAGCATGTTCAGCACGTATTCCGCGCCCACGATGGCAAACAGAAAGGCTTTGGCATTGCGGTTGATAGTGGAGAAAAACACATATCCGCCGGGTTTGACCAGAGCCGCGCAAGCCTTGACGATGGACGAGGGGTCGGGCACGTGCTCCAGCATTTCCATGCAGGTGACGACGTCAAAACTGCCGGGTTGCTCGGCCGCCAGCGCTTCAGCGCTGATTTCCCGGTATTGCACGCCCTCGGTCTGGGCTTCCAGCGCATGGAGCTGAGCGACTTTCAGCGCTTTGGTTGCCAGGTCTATGCCCAGAACTTCCGCGCCTTTGCGGGCCATGGAATCGGCCAGAATGCCGCCGCCGCAGCCCACGTCCAGCACGCGCAGGCCCTTGAGCGGGACTTGGCTGTCAATCCAGCCGAGGCGTAGCGGGTTGATTTGGTGCAGGGGGCGAAACTCGCTTTCGGTGTCCCACCAACGATGGGCGAGATCGGAGAATTTGGCCAGTTCGGCGGGGTCAAAGTTATCGCTTGTAGACATGAGGCATTATCGTTGAGGCATAAAAAAACCGCGCCTGAGCGCGGTTTTTGAAGCGATCCCGAAGGATTACTTGTTGGCGCGGGTACCAACCACTTCGATTTCGACGCGGCGGTTCTTGGCGCGGCCTTCGGCGGTCTTGTTGTCAGCAACTGGCTGTTTCTCGCCCTTGCCTTCAGTGTAGACGCGGTTTTTCTCGATGCCCTTGGACACGAGGTATGCCTTGACGGCTTCCGAACGGCGAACCGACAGCTTCTGGTTGTAAGCATCGCTGCCGACGGAGTCGGTGTGACCCACGGCGATGATGACTTCCAGGTTGATGTCCTTGATCTTGCCGACCAGGTCATCCAGCTTGGCTTTGCCTTCTGGCTTGATCACAGACTTGTTGAAGTCAAAGAAAGCGTCAGCAGCGTAGGTAACCTTCGTTGCGGCAGGAGGAGGGGGAGTAGGAGTAGCAGCGGGCTGCGCAGGCTGACCAGCAACCGGAGGAGCAGCAGGAGCCATCGCAGGGGCAATTGCGCCATCGCAACCAGGCGCTGCGGTAGCAGGCGTCCAGTTGGCATCACGCCAGCACAGTTCGTTGGTTCCGTTTTTCCAGACCAGCTCGCCGTTGCCGTTTTTCCAGTTGTCGATCGTTTGTGCACCAGCGGCGGTAACAAGCGCTGCGGAAGCAAACAACATTGCCACTTTGTTGAGTTTCTTCATGGTTCTCCTCTAGAGAAAAGCCGCAGACTTGCTGCGATTAGTAATTTACACGCCGTGAGTGACCATCACTCAAAGCGTTACATCGATTGTGCCACACCTGTCTCAACCTTCAAGCACGCTATCGGCTTCGTCTGACACAGACATAAGATTCTTGAGCATTTGTTGCTGTCCCGCCACAGGTAGGCGCTTTAAACTCAAGCCTTAAAATCGCTGGCTTTCCTCAAGAATCTCGAAATCCCAACCAGGCCGCTCATGACCCAGTTCGCTAAAGAAACCCTGCCCATCAGTCTTGAAGAGGAAATGCGGCGCAGCTATCTCGATTACGCCATGAGCGTGATCGTGGGCCGGGCCCTCCCCGATGCCAGGGACGGCCTCAAGCCCGTGCACAGGCGCGTGCTGTACGCGATGCACGAGCTGAACAACGACTGGAATCGCCCTTACAAGAAGTCGGCCCGTATCGTCGGCGACGTGATCGGCAAGTACCACCCGCACGGCGACCAGTCGGTCTACGACACCATCGTGCGCATGGCCCAGGACTTTTCCCTGCGCCACCTGCTGGTTGACGGCCAGGGTAATTTCGGCTCCGTGGATGGTGACAACGCGGCCGCCATGCGGTATACGGAAATCCGCCTGTCGAAAATCGCCCACGAACTGCTGGCCGACCTGGACAAGGAAACCGTCGATTTCGGCCCCAACTATGACGGCAGTGAACAGGAGCCCCTGGTCATGCCGACCCGGCTGCCCAACCTGCTGGTCAACGGATCCGGCGGCATCGCGGTGGGCATGGCGACCAACATCCCGCCCCACAACCTCAACGAAGTGGTCGACGCCTGCCTGCACATGCTGAAGAACCCGGAGGCCACCATCGATGAGTTGATGGAAATTGTGCCGGCGCCGGACTTCCCCACCGGCGGCATTATTTACGGCATCAACGGCGTCAAGGACGGCTACCGCACCGGCCGCGGCAAGGTGGTGATGCGCGCCAAGTGCCACTTCGAGGACATCGACAAGGGCCAGCGCCAGTCCATCATCGTCGACGAGCTGCCCTATCAGGTCAACAAAAAGACGCTGCAGGAGCGCATGGCCGAGCTGGTGCACGAGAAAAAAATCGAAGGCATCAGCCACATCCAGGACGAGAGCGACAAATCCGGCATGCGCCTGGTCATCGAGCTCAAGCGCGGTGAGGTGCCCGAAGTGGTGCTGAACAACCTGTACAAGCAGACCCAACTGCAGGACACCTTCGGCATCAACATGGTGGCGCTGGTCAACGGCCAGCCCAAGCTGTGCAATCTGAAAGACCTGGTCCAGGTCTTCCTCTCGCACCGCCGCGAAGTGGTGACGCGCCGCACGGTGTTCACGCTGCGCAAGGCGCGCGAACGCGGCCACGTGCTGGAAGGCCTGGCAGTCGCCCTGGCCAACATCGACGACTTCATCGCCATCATCCGCAACGCGCCCACGCCGCCTGTGGCCAAGGCCGAACTGATGCTGCGCCCCTGGGACAGCAGTCTGGTGCGCGAAATGCTCACCCGCACGCGCGCCGACGGCGGCATCGTCAACGCCGACGACTACCGCCCCGACGGCCTCGAGAAGGAGTTCGGCATGGGCAACGACGGCCTGTACCGGCTGTCGGAAACCCAGGCCCAGGAAATCCTGCAGATGCGCCTGCAGCGCCTCACCGGCCTGGAGCAGGACAAGATCGTGGCCGAGTACAAGGAAGTCATGGCCGAGATCGACGACCTGCTCGACATCCTGGCCAAACCCGAGCGCGTGTCCATCATCATTGGAGAAGAGCTCTCCGCGATCAAGCTGGAGTTCGGCCAGACCAAGCTGGGCGCGCGGCGCAGCCACATAGAGCACAGTTCCTTCGACCTCAGCACCGAAGACCTGATCACCCCCACCGACATGGTGGTGACGCTCTCGCACACCGGCTACATCAAGAGCCAGCCGCTGTCGGAATACCGGGCGCAAAAACGCGGCGGCCGCGGCAAGCAGGCCACCGCCACCAAGGACGACGACTGGGTCGACCAGCTGTTTATCGCCAACACGCACGACTACATCCTGTGCTTCTCCAACCGCGGCCGGCTCTACTGGCTCAAGGTCTGGGAGGTTCCGGCAGGGTCGCGTGGCTCCCGTGGCCGGCCGATCGTGAACATGTTCCCGCTGCAGGAAGGCGAAAAAATCACCGTGGTCCTGCCGCTGACAGGTGAAAAGCGCAGCTTCCCGGCCGACCAGTACGTCTTCATGGCCACCTCCATGGGCACCGTGAAGAAGACCGCCCTCAACGAGTTCAGCAACCCGCGCAAGGCCGGCATCATCGCCGTGGACTTGGATGCGGGCGACTACCTGATAGGCGCGTCGCTGACCGACGGCAAACACGACGTGATGCTGTTCAGCGACGGCGGCAAGGCCGTGCGTTTCGATGAGAACGATGTGCGCCCCATGGGCCGCAACGCGCGCGGCGTGCGCGGCATGATGCTCGAAGACGGCCAGGGCGTGATCGCCATGCTGGTAGCCGAGGACGAGCAGCAAAGCGTGCTGACAGCCACCCAGAACGGCTTCGGCAAACGCACCTCCATCACCGAGTACACGCGCCACGGCCGCGGCACCAAAGGCATGATCGCCATCCAGCAGAGCGAGCGCAACGGCAAGGTTGTGGCCGCCACGCTGGTCCACGTCGACGACGAGATCATGCTGATCACCGACAAGGGCGTGCTGGTGCGCACGCGCGTCAGCGAAATCCGTGAGATGGGCAGGGCTACACAGGGTGTTACTCTGATCGGCCTGGATGAGGGCTCACAATTAAGCGGCCTGCAGCGCATCGTCGAAAACGATGCCACGCTGGACGATATCGACACCGAAAACGACACCGGCACAGACGCCTCCAACACGGAAAGCAATTGATGAAGAAACTGATCACCACCCTCGCGATCGTCGGCATGACCTGCGGCGCCGCCGTCCACGCCCAGACCGATCCCAAAACCGAACTGGCCAAAAAAGTGGTTGCCCTGCAGCAAGGCCCCGAGCTCGACCGTCTGGTCGGCCAACTGGCCGGCAGCACGGCCCAGGAGCTGATCATGAAATGGGGCCCCCAGCTGGAAGCCAACGTCCCCAAGGCCAAGCAGAAAAAAGCCTCGGAAGACCTCAACGCCGAGCTCAAGAAGTACGCCGACGATGCCAGCCAGCTGATCGGCAAGCAGGTCGGCAAGGTCAGCACCGAGTCGCTGGTCCCCGCCTACGCGGAGCGCTTCACCCTGGAAGAATTGCAGCAAATCGCCGCCTTCTTTGAATCTCCCGCCATCAAAAAATACCAGGCCACCGCGCCTGAACTCGGCAATGTTTTCGTGCAAAAACTGGTCGAGGCCTCGCGCACCGACGTGGTGGCGCGCATCAAGCAGTTCGACGAAACCGCGGTGAAGATCGTCGGTACCGGCCCTGCCCCCGGAGCAGCCAAGCCACCCGCGAAGAAATGACCCGTCCCTTCAATTTTTCCGCCGGCCCGGCCAACCTCCCCGAGGAGGTCTTGCAGCAGGCGGCGGGCGAAATGCTGGACTGGCGGGGCAGCGGCATGAGCGTGATGGAGATGAGCCATCGCGGCAAGGAATTCATCTCCATCTATGAGGCCGCTGAAGCCGATTTCCGCGAACTCATGGCCGTTCCGGCACATTTCAAGATCCTGTTCATGCAGGGCGGCGGCCTGGCCGAGAACGCCATCGTCCCCTTGAACCTTTCGCGCGGGCGCTCCGCCGATTTTGTGGTGACCGGCAGCTGGAGCGACAAGTCGCAAAAAGAAGCACGCAAGTACTGCGACGTGCAGGTCGCCGCCAGCAATGCGGACAACGGGCACACACTGCTACCTCCGGCTTCGGGCTGGAAGCTCCGGCCGGATGCGGCCTACGTGCACCTGTGCACCAACGAAACCATTAACGGCGTGGAATTCCAGAGCCTGCCGGACCTCAAAGCCCTGGGGAGCGACGCGCCCCTGGTGATTGACTTCTCGTCCCACGTGGCCTCCCGGCCCGTCGACTGGTCCCGCGTTGGCCTGGCGTTCGGCGGCGCGCAAAAAAACCTCGGCCCCGCCGGCGTGACACTGGTGGTCATCCGTGAGGACCTGCTCGGCCACGCCTTGCCGGCCTGCCCCAGCGCTTTCGACTACAAGACGGTCGCGGACAACCAGTCGATGTACAACACGCCGCCCACCTACGCCATCTATATCGCAGGTCTGACCTTTCAGTGGCTCAAGCGCCAGAAAGAGGGCTCGGCCAGCGGCATCGCGGCCATGGAAAAACGCAACCTTGCCAAGGCGCAACTGCTTTACGACGCGATCGACGGTTCGCAGTTCTATATGAACAAGGTCGGCAAGGATTGCCGCTCGCGCATGAACGTGCCTTTTTTCCTGCGCGACGAGTCGCGCAACGACGTTTTCCTGGCCGGCGCCAAGGCCGGCGGCCTGTTGCAGCTCAAGGGCCACAAGTCGGTAGGCGGCATGCGCGCCAGCATCTACAACGCCATGCCGCTCGCCGGTGTGGAGGCGTTGGTGGCGTACATGCGAGAATTCGAACAAAAACACGCCTAGGATGAAATACCCCCATGCCCGCCGCGTTCACTGCCCCTGAGGGGCGTTCAGTGCACCTGGCGCGGCCGGACGGCCCCTGATATGACTGCCAACCTCGCTGATTTACGCGTCCAGATCGACGCCCTGGACAGGGAACTGCTTGCCCTGCTGAACCGCCGTGCCCAGGTCGCCGAGCAGGTGGGCGAGGTCAAGAAACGCGAAGGCACACCTTTCTTCCGCCCCGACCGGGTCGCCCAGGTGATTGAGCAGATCCAGAAGGCCAACCAGGGCCCTCTCAAGAACGAGCACGTCGCCGCCGTCTGGCGCGAAATCATGTCGGCCTGCCTGGCCCTGGAATCTCCGGTGCGCGTCGCCTACCTGGGCCCCGCCGGTACCTTCAGCGAGCAGGCGGCGCTGCAATTTTTCGGCGCCAGCATCGAGCACGTGCCCTGCGTCAGCATCGACGAGGTTTTTCGCGCCACCGCGGCCGGCAGTGCCAGCTATGGTGTCGTGCCGGTGGAAAACTCCACCGAAGGCGTGGTGTCGCGCTCGCTCGACCTGTTCCTGAACTCTCCCCTGCACATCGTCGGCGAAGTCAGCCTGATGGTGCGCCACAACTTGCTGCGGCTTTCGGAATCCCTGGACGGCATAGAAGCCGTCTATGCCCACCCCCAGGCGCTGGCCCAATGCCAGGGCTGGCTGACGACACACCTGCCCAACGTGGACCGCCGCACGGCCTCCAGCAACGCCGAAGGCGCGCGGCTGGCCACCACCAACCCGGCCTGGGCCGGCATCGCCGGCGAGCGCGCGGCCACCCAGTTCGGCCTTTACACGGCGGCCCACGCCATCCAGGACGATGCCTTCAACCGCACGCGTTTTGCCGTGGTCTGCCTGCCCCAGACATTGCCCTCCCCGCCCGCATCCGGCAAAGATTGCGTGAGCCTGGTCGTCTCCGTGCCCAATCGCCCCGGCGCCGTCCACGACATCCTGATGCCGCTGAAGGCCCACGGCGTCTCCATGACTCGTTTTGAATCGCGCCCGGCGCGGTCCGGCCAGTGGGAATACTACTTTTACATTGACCTGCAAGGTCACCCGTCCCAGGACCATGTCAAAGCCGCGCTGGCCGATCTGCAGCAGCTGTGCGCCTTTTACAAGGTCCTCGGAACCTATCCCATCGGCGATTAATGCAACGACTCACAACTCTCCTGGTGCCACGACATGTTTGAACAATTAGGTCTCATTGGATGCGGCCTGATGGGTGGCTCTTTCGCGCTGGCGCTCAAACGCGCCGGCCTGGTCAAGCGCGTCGTCGGCTACAGCAAATCCCCCTCCACCACGGAGCGGGCGCGCCAGATGGGCGTAATCGACGTCGAGGCGCCCTCGGCGCTTCTGGCGGTCTCGGGCGCCGACATCGTGCTGCTGGCCGTGCCGGTTTCCGCGACCGAGGCCACCTTCAAGGCCATCCGCCATCTGGTCGGCCCGAATACGCTGATCATGGACGTCGGCTCGACCAAGCGCGACGTGGTGGATGCGGCACGGCGCGTGCTGCGCGACAACGTCGGCTCCTTCGTGCCCTGCCACCCGATCACCGGCAAGGAGGTTTCGGGCGTCGAGCATGCCGACGTCGACCTCTACGCCGGCAAGCAGGTCATCCTGACGCCCATTGAGCGCACCTTCACGGTCCAGCTCCAGAAAGCCGTCGACGTTTGGACCGCCCTGGGCTGCCACGTCCTCAAGATGTCGCCCCAGGCGCATGACGCGGCCTATGCCGCCGTCAGCCACCTGCCGCACCTGATCGCGTTCGCCCTGATCAACGGCATCACCGGGCAGGAGCACGGCAAGGACTACATGTCGCTGGCCGGCCCGGGCTTCCGGGACTTCACGCGCATCGCCGCCAGCGACCCGAAAATGTGGCGCGACATCCTGATCGCCAACCGCGAAGAACTGCTGGCTCAATCCAAAATTTTCCAGGAGACCCTGCAGTCACTCGAGCAGCTGATTTCCAGCAGCAGCGGCGACGCCCTGGAAGCCATGATCGAGCAGGCCAGCGAGACCCGGGCCAACTGGCGCATCTCCTCGCAAAAATCGCACAAATAATCCGCGGTCCATGTTCGATACCGAGTTCCTGGACATTCCGCCTCTGAGCAGCGCGGGCGGCACCGTCCGCCTGCCCGGCTCCAAAAGCATTTCCAACCGCGTGCTGCTGCTGGCCGCCCTGAGCCACGGCGACACCACGGTGCACGACCTGCTCGCTTCCGACGACACCGCCGTGATGCTGGCCGCATTGAGGCAGCTCGGCTGCAGCGTCACGCAGCACGGCACCACCGCCGTCATCAGCGGCCTGGGCGGCAAACCCGTCCAGACTCCGGCCAAGCTGTTCATGGGCAACGCCGGCACGGCCATGCGCCCCCTGACGGCGGCCCTGGCCCTGCTGGGCGGGGAGTTCGAGCTCTCCGGCGTGCCGCGCATGCACGAGAGGCCCATAGGCGACCTGGTCGACGCGCTCAGGCAACTGGGCTGCGCCATCGACTACCTCGGCAACGAAGGTTTTCCGCCGCTGCGCCTGCGCCCCGGGCAACTCCAGCTGCAAGAACCGATACGGGTGCGCGGCGACGTGTCCAGCCAGTTCCTGACCTCCCTGCTGATGGCCCTGCCGCTGGTCGCAAAACAGGACATCCACATTGAAGTCGTCGGTGAGCTGATTTCCCGGCCCTATATTGAAATCACGCTCAAACTGCTCCAGCGCTTCGGCATAGACGTCCGCCGCGAAGGCTGGGAACGCTTCACCATCCCCGCCGGCAGCCGCTACCAGTCGCCGGGCGAGATCCATGTCGAGGGCGACGCCTCTTCGGCCAGTTATTTCATCGCGCTGGGCGCCATCGCGGCCGCGTCCCCGGGCCACGCCGGCATCGAAATCCTGGGCGTGGGCGCGGCCTCCATCCAGGGCGACATCCGCTTCGTCGAAGCCGCCGAAATGATGGGCGCGCGGGTCGCCAGCACGCCCAATTCGCTGCGCATCTCGCGCGGCGCCTGGCCGCTCAAGGCCATAGACCTGGACTGCAACCACATCCCCGACGCCGCCATGACGCTGGCCGTGATGGCCTTGTACGCCGACGGCACCACCACCTTGCGCAACATCGCCAGCTGGCGCGTCAAGGAAACCGACCGCATCGCCGCCATGGCCTGCGAGCTGCAAAAATTCGGCGCCGTGGTCGAGGAAGGCGCCGACTACCTCAAGATCACCCCGCCCGCCCGGTGGACGACAGGCGCGGTCCATACCTACGACGACCACCGCGTGGCCATGTGCTTTTCGCTCGCGGCCTTCAACCCGGCGCAGTTGCCGGTGCGCATCCTGGATCCCAAGTGCGTGGCCAAGACCTTCCCCGACTACTTCGAAGCCCTGTTCGAGGTGGCCCAGGCCGGCGCCGCGCACATTCCCGTCATCTGCATTGACGGCCCGACCGCATCCGGCAAAGGCACGCTGGCGGCCCTCGCGGCCCACCGGCTGGGCTACCACTACCTGGATTCCGGCGCGCTCTATCGCCTGAGCGCCCATGCCGCGGCGCTGGCCGGTGTATCCCTGGACGACGGACCCGGCGTCGCCCGCGTGGCGCGCACCATCCCGGTGCACTTCCGAGGCGACCGCATCTTCCTTGGGCCGCAGGACGTGTCCGACGCCATTCGCAGCGAAGCCGCCGGCATGGCCGCCTCCCGCGTGTCGGCTCATCCCGAGGTCCGCGCCGCCCTGCTGGAGCTACAGCACAGCTTTCGCAAGCTGCCCGGCCTGGTCGCCGACGGCCGGGACATGGGAACCGTCATCTTCCCCGACGCCCCGCTCAAGGTTTTCCTGACGGCCAGCGCCTTGCACAGGGCCGAACGCCGACATAAGCAGTTGATTTCAAAGGGAAATTCGGTTACAATCGCCGAGATTCAGCAGGATTTGGAGGCACGCGATGCGCGCGATTCGTCGCGAAAAGCCGCTCCTTTGAAACCCGCTGATGACGCCAAACCGCTGGACAACTCCTATCTGTCGATTGAAAAATCGGTGGACCAGGTGATTGAATGGTGGCAAGGCACCCGGCCCTTCTGACCCCCGACGCGCAGCCTGCGCTTGGGTCAGCAGGTTCATCAACGTAACCCGCGGCCTTACCAGACGTCTGGCCGCAAAACACCGCCGCAAGCAGCTATAAAAACAATGGCAATCCCGCTATTGGAACCCTGTTGTGTGGACTAGGAAAATCATGTCTGAATCTTTTGCCGACCTATTTAACGAATCGCTCCAGCGCTCCGAAATGCGCACCGGTGAAGTCATCACCGCTGAAGTCGTTCGCATCGACCACAACCACGTCGTCGTCAACGCCGGACTGAAGTCCGAGGCCTATGTACCGCTCGAAGAATTCAAGAACGACCAGGGCGAACTCGAAGTCCAGGTCGGCGATTTCGTCTCCGTGGCCATCGACTCCGTCGAAAACGGCTATGGCGACACCCTGCTGTCCCGCGACAAGGCCAAGCGCCTGGCTTCGTGGATGAGCCTGGAAAAAGCCCTGGAATCCGGCGAATTCGTCACCGGCCAGACCAGCGGCAAAGTCAAGGGCGGCCTCACCGTCCTCGTCAACGGCATCCGCGCCTTCCTGCCCGGCTCGCTCATCGACACCCGCCCCATCAAGGACTTGTCTCCGTACGAGAACAAGACCATGGAATTCAAGGTCATCAAGCTGGACCGCAAGCGCAACAATGTGGTGCTGAGCCGCCGCGCCGTGGTCGAAGCCAGCATGGGCGAAGAACGCGCCAAGCTGATGGAAACCCTGAAAGAAGGCACTGCCGTCAAGGGCGTCGTCAAGAACATCACCGAATACGGTGCCTTCGTTGACCTCGGCGGCATCGACGGCCTGCTGCACATCACCGACATGGCATGGCGCCGCGTGCGTCACCCAAGCGAAGTGGTGACGGCTGGCCAGGAAATTGTTGCCAAGATCCTGAAGTTCGACACCGAAAAGAACCGTGTCTCGCTGGGCCTGAAGCAGATGGGCGACGACCCATGGATGGGCGTGAACCGCCGCTACCCGCAAGGCACGCGCCTGTTCGGCAAGATCACCAACATCGCCGACTACGGCGCGTTCGTTGAACTCGAACCCGGCATCGAAGGCCTGGTCCACGTGTCCGAAATGGACTGGACCAACAAGAACGTGGCCCCGAGCAAGCTCGTGGCCCTGGGCGACGAAGTCGAAGTCATGGTCCTCGAGATCGACGAAGACAAGCGCCGCATCAGCCTGGGCATGAAGCAGTGCAAGGCCAACCCATGGCAAGAGTTCGCGCAGGAAACCAAGCGCGGCGACCGCGTCAAGGGCCCGATCAAGTCGATCACCGACTTCGGCGTCTTCGTGGGCCTGGCTGCCGGCATCGACGGCCTGGTGCACCTGTCCGACCTCTCGTGGAACGAACCCGGCGAAGCCGCCGTTCGCAACTACAAAAAGGGCCAGGAAGTGGAAGCCATCGTGCTGGCAGTCGACGTCGACCGCGAGCGCATCTCCCTGGGCATCAAGCAGCTGGATTCCGATCCGTTCACCACGTTCGTGTCGATCAACGACAAGGGCGCGATCGTGACCGGCAAGGTCAAGACCGTTGACGCCAAGGGCGCTGAGATCGACCTCGGCGAAGACATCATCGGCTACCTGCGCGCCAGCGAGATCAGCCGTGACCGCGTCGAAGACGCACGCAACGTGCTGAAGGAAGGCGACGAAGTCTCCGCAGTCGTGGTGAATGTGGATCGCAAGACCCGCAACATCCAGCTGTCGGTCAAGGCCAAGGACAACGCCGACCAGCAGGAAGCCATGGCCAACCTGAGCCAGCAGTCTTCCCGCGAAAACGCCGGTACGACCAGCCTGGGTGCCCTGCTGCGCGCCAAGCTGGACAACAACGAAAAGTAAGGCAACCGTGCAGCGGTGTGATGCGCCCCCGGGCGGGTCGCATCGCTGTGCAGCTACTTGATCCATGACCCGAAGCGACCTTGTTGAAGAACTGGCGGCCCGATTCAGCCAGCTGACGCACCGCGACGCCGAATATGCCGTCAAGACGATTCTTGATGCCATGAGCGACGCACTGGTGCGCGGCCACCGCATTGAAATCCGGGGTTTCGGCAGCTTCTCCATCAACCGGCGCCCACCCCGCATGGGGCGCAACCCGCGTTCCGGCGAGAGCGTGGCCATCCCGGAAAAACGGGTGCCGCACTTCAAACCCGGGAAGGCATTGCGCGAAGCCGTCGATGCCCGCACCCAGGAATTGCTGGCGGTCACGGAACCCAAGTAAGGTCTTCCTGTTGCTCCTCGGTGGGGCTGGCTACAATCGCCAGACCACCCGGGGGATTACCAAGTGAAATACCTCATGTGGCTGCTTAAAGCAGCCATTTTTTTTACGCTCTTCGCTTTCGCACTGAATAACCAGCAGACGGTTTCGGTGTATTTCTTTTTTGGCACCATGTGGCAAGCACCCCTGGTGCTGGTTGTGCTGGCCGCCTTCGCCTGCGGGCTGGCGCTCGGCATTTTTGTCATGATGCCGCGCTGGTGGAAAAAACGCCGGTCGGGCAGATACGCCTCCTCTACCGTCGGCCCCCACACCGTAAGCGAAGACCCGTCCACGATGCACCATGGAATTTGACTTCACCTGGGTCTTGCTCGGGTTCCCTATCGCCTTCACGCTCGGCTGGCTGGCCTCACGGCTGGACTTGCGGCAACTGCGCATCGAAAACCGCCAGGCACCCAAGGCTTATTTCAAGGGCCTGAACTTCCTGCTCAACGAGCAGCAGGATCAAGCCATTGACGCCTTCATCGAGGCGGTGCAGAACGACCCCGACACCTCCGAGCTCCACTTCGCCCTGGGCAACCTGTTCCGCCGCCGCGGCGAGTACGAGCGCGCCGTGCGCGTGCACGAACACCTCATGTCGCGCGGCGACCTCACGCAGCCCGAGCGCGACCGCGCCCAGCATGCCCTGGCGCTCGATTTCCTCAAAGCCGGCCTGCTGGACCGCGCCGAAGCCGCTCTGCGCAGGCTTGAGGGCACGCCGTTTGAAGAAGAGGCCCGCCTGGCCTTGCTGTCGATCTACGAACGCTCGCGCGACTGGGGCAACGCCACTGAAATAGCGTCCCGCCTCGGCAGCTCCAGCCACGGCAGCTTCAGCGCCCGCCAGGCGCACTACCTGTGCGAGCAGGCAGGCGCCTCCGTGGCCGCCGGCGACACCACCCAGGCACTCAGCGCCCTGCAGCAAGCCATCGCCATGGCGCCGGCCCTGGCCCGCCCCCTGATCGACCTTGCCAAGCTGCAGAACCAGCTCGGCCGGCACCAGGACGCCCTGCAAACCCTGCTCAAGCTCGAAAAAACCGCGCCGCAAGGCTTGCCGCTCGCCGCCGGCCTGCTGGCCAACATCGCGCAGGCCGGTGGCCAGGAAGCCACCGCGCTGGAGTTGCTCAAGGCCAGTTATGCCAACATGCCGTCCATCGACGTGATCGAGGCCATCGTCAAGCTCGAGAAAGACCCGGCCACGGCGCGGCAATGGTATGTGAAGCACCTGGAGCGCCAGGCTTCGCTGGTCGCGGCCGGCAAGTGGATCGCCGGCGAAAAGCTGCAGGACGAGCAGCACCACACCCTGGTCCAGCGCGCCCTCGACCAGGCCACCAAGCCCCTGATGCGCTACCGCTGCGCCGCCTGCGGCTTCGAGGCCACACAGCATTTCTGGCACTGCCCCGGTTGCCAGGCCTGGGACAGCTACCCGACGCGCCGCATCGAAGAGCTGTAGAAAAAGACAAGATAAATGAGCATGCAATTGACGCCTGAAAAGATTTCCAAAGCCCGCGTTCTCGTGGTCGGCGACGCCATGCTGGACCGCTACTGGTACGGCGCGGTGGACCGCATCTCGCCCGAAGCGCCGGTGCCCGTGGTGCGCGTCACGCGCACCGAAGAGCGCATAGGCGCCGCGGCCAACGTGGCCTACAACATCGTCACGCTGGGCGCGCAGGCTTCGCTGCTGAGCGTGGTGGGCGACGACGAGGCCAGCCACCAGCTCGAGGCGCTGGTTGCCAAGACCGGCATCACGCCCTATTTCGGCCGCGACGCCCAGCTCAAGACCACCGTCAAGCTGCGTGTCATCGGCCGCCAGCAGCAGCTGATACGCCTGGATTTCGAGAACACACCGGAAAACGAAGTACTGGCCTCGCAGTCCGCCACCTTTGAAAAGCTGCACACCGAACACGACGCGGTGCTCTTCTCCGACTACGGCAAGGGCGGCCTCGCGCACATCGTGCTGATGATCGCCCAGGCCCGCGCCGCCGGCAAGGTGGTGCTGGTCGACCCCAAGGGCTCGGACTACGCGCGCTACAAAAACGCCAGCGTCATCACGCCCAACCGCGCAGAACTCGAACATGTGATCGGCGCCTGGAGCAGCGAAGCCGACCTGCGCGCCAAGGCCCACAACCTGCGCGCCGCGCTCAACCTGGAAGCCCTGCTGCTCACGCGCAGCGAAGAGGGTATGACCCTGTTCGATGCCGAGGGCGAGCTCAACGTTCCCGCCGTGGCGCGCGAGGTGTTCGACGTCACCGGCGCCGGCGACACCGTGATCGCCACGCTGGCCGCCATGACCGCCACCGGCATGCGCCTGCGCGACGCCGTGCCGATCGCCAACCGCGCCGGCGGCATCGTGGTCGGCAAGTTCGGCACCGCCACCGTCAACTATGGCGAGCTGTTCGCCAAGGACCCATCATGAAAATAGTTGTGACCGGCGCCGCCGGCTTCATCGGCAGCAACATCATCAAGGGCCTCAATGCCCGGGGTGTCGACGAAATCATCGCCGTCGACGACCTGACCCATGGTGACAAATTCCGCAACCTCGCCGACCTGAAGATCGCCGACTATGTCGATGCCGACGATTTTTACGACCTGTTTTCCGAAGGCGCCTACGGCCAGGTCGAGGCCGTGTTCCATGAAGGCGCCTGCAGCGACACCATGGAAGCCGACGGCAAGTACATGATGGACAACAACTACACGCTGTCCTGCGAGTTGTTCCATGCCTGCCAGGACCAGGGCACGCGCCTGCTGTACGCTTCCTCGGCCGCCACCTACGGCGGCTCCGCCACGTTCACCGAGTCGCCCGAATTCGAGCGACCG
This sequence comes from Polaromonas sp. P1_H6, assembly GCF_056405195.1. Taxonomy (NCBI): domain Bacteria; kingdom Pseudomonadati; phylum Pseudomonadota; class Betaproteobacteria; order Burkholderiales; family Comamonadaceae; genus Polaromonas; species Polaromonas sp. P1_H6. The sequence continues at coordinate 25,308 of NZ_JBFUCN010000024.1, read as the reverse complement.
CTCAACGTTTACGGCTATTCCAAGCTGCTGTTCGACCAGCGCATGCGGCGCGAGCTCGGCGCCCGCTTTGAAAACGCCGCCACCCAGGTCGCGGGCTTTCGCTACTTCAACGTCTACGGCCCGCGCGAGCAGCACAAGGGCCGCATGGCCAGCGTCGCCTTCCACCAGTTCAACCAGTTCCAGGCCGAGGGCAAGGTCAAACTCTTCGGCGAGTACGGCGGCTACGGCGCCGGCGGCCAGATGCGCGACTTCATCTTCATCGACGACGTGGTGGCCGTGAACCTCTGGTTCTTCGACAACCCAGGCAAGTCCGGCATCTTCAATCTCGGCACCGGCCGGGCCCAGCCTTTCAACGACGTGGCCCTGGCCGTCGTGAACACCCTGCGCAAAGGGCAGAACGCCGCGGCGCTGAGCCTCGAAGAAGCCGTGCGCGGCGGCCTGATCGACTACATCGCCTTCCCGCCCGCGCTGGTCGGCAAATACCAGAGCTACACCCAGGCCGACCCGCGCGCCCTGCGCGCGGCCGGTTGCGACCATGTCTTCGCCGACGTGCAAACCGGTGTGACGGCTTACATGCAGGCCCTGAGTGCCGCCGCGGGCTGAGGCCGCACCCTTGGTGCCTCACTAGGGTTTTCCTGGCCTGAAAGCCCGTGGAGGCCGTCAACGACGTCTCCCACGGGCCGTTATGAAGAAGACATCCTTCTTCACAAGGATGGATCACGTGCTTTCACATCAATCCAATCTTTGAGGAGTTTTCTCATGTTCAAAAAAATACTGGCCTTCGTCGCCGCCATGTACATGGCCGTGTCGTTCGCCGCGGTTGACGTCAACAAGGCCACTGCGGCCGAACTCGACGGCATCAAGGGCATAGGCCCCGGCATCTCGGGCAAGATCCTGGACGAGCGCAAGAAGGGCAGCTTCAAGGACTGGAGCGATTTCATCGAACGCGTCAAGGGCGTGGGCGAAGGCAACGCCGCCAAATTTTCCGCCGAAGGCCTGACGGTGGGCGGCGCCAGCTTCAAGGGCGTGGCTGCAAGCCCGGCCGCCAAAAAGGACGAGAAACCCGCAGCCGCCGCGAAGAAGGATGACAAGCCTGCCGCCAAGGCTGAAGAGAAGAAAGCCGAAGCCAAGCCGGCCGCGCCTGTCGCCGCAGCTCCCGCCGCCGCACCGGCTCCCGTAGCGGCCGCGGAGAAGAAAGACCCCAAGGCCGAGGCCAAGGCCAAGAAGGAAGCCGACAAGAAGGCCAAGGCTGACGAGAAGAAAAAGAAGGCTGATGAAGCCAAAGCCAAGGCCGACGCTGAAAAAACCGCCAAAGCCGATGCCAAAAAAGCCAAGGATGCCAAGCCTGCAGCCAAGGATGAGAAGAAAGACGCCAAGGCCGACGCCGCCAAGCCAGCCGCCAGCGCCGCCAAAAAATAAAGGCCCTGGCTCCTGCCTCGCAAAACCCGCCATCCGGCGGGTTTTTTTATGCTCTTCGATGTGTGTTCAATGCGCGGCGCTTGCGCCCGGCCTGCTCACACCAGCGCGATCATGTCGGTCACCCCCACCGTGCCGCCGGCCTGCGTGACCAGCGTGCTGGCCTGCCCCCTGTGGTGCGTCTGGTGGTTGAAGAAATGCGTGATCCCCATCCAGGCCGCATGCTCGCGCGGCACACCTTTTGAATTGGCGTAACGCATGGTGAGTTGCGGATAGGCATCCGGCATGTCGGCGGTCCACTTCTCGATCGCGGCGTCCAGTTGCACACGTTTCGCCTTCAGCTCCGCCCAGCCCTCAAACAGCACCATGTCCAGCGTGTAGGCCTCGGGCATGTCCAGCACGTCCGGGCCCAGCGACGCGAAAGCCATGCCGTTGTCCGCCCCGCACTGCGCAAAGCGCCTGAGCCAAACCTGGTCGGCCAGCACCACGTGGCCCAGCGTGTGGTGGATGGAGCCGAAAAAGGCGCCGCGCTGCTCCTTGCGCGCCTCGTCCGTCAACGCCTCGCAGGCTTCGTACAGGCGCTCGTTGATCCAGCGGTTGTAACGGGCCAGGAGGCGGTAGTTGTCGCAAAATTCATGGGTCATCGAAGGCTCTCCAGGAAGAAGTGGCGGCCGGCATGCCGTCACCGGGCTCACGGTATTTTGCATCTGCTTTCAGCGCGGGCGCGGCAGTGCCAATCCCGGCGGGTAGGATGGTGACGCCATGAAAGAACGACTGTTCCTGCGCCTGGCCGACGACACCACCTGCGGCCCGGAGACCACGGTACCCGCCGCCACGCTGCGGGCCTTCCCCGTGAACCCGCCGCTGCGCGGCCATGTCTCCCAGGTCCTCGCCTACCGCGAGACGCTGCCCGCGGGCGAAACCGTGACGGAGCGCGTACTGCCGGACGGCGCGGTGCGCCTGATGTTCGACTTTACCGATTCCCCGTCGAACGCGCCTTCCGTGCGCGTAGCCGGGGCCTCGACGTCGCCCACCGTCTTGCGGCTCAGCGGGCGCGTGGAAGGCCTGTCCGTGGCCTTGCACCCCGGCGCGGCGGCCGCGGTGCTGGGCCTGCCGGCCGGCGAACTCCAGGGCCATGCCTTGCCCTTGCAGGCGCTCTGGGGCGCGCAGGCCGCCACACTGGCGGCGCAAATGGCCGAAACCGCGGACGACGCGGCGCGGGCCGCGCTGCTCATGGCGGCGCTGCAGCGCCGCTTTGCGACGGGCACATCTCTCCACCAGCAAAGAGCCCACCATGCCGCGCGCCTGCTGGCCGGCGCGCAGGGACGGCTTTCCCTGCGACAGGCCGCTGCCGCCGTCAATATCGGTGAGCGCCGCCTGCAGCAGCTGTTCTTCGAGCACGTGGGCCTTTCCTTCCGCGCCTGGGCCCGCTTGTCGCGGCTGCACGCCTGCCTGCGCCTGATCCGGCAACAGGCCGCGCCCGCCTGGGCCGAGGTCGCCGTGGACGCCGGTTTTTACGACCAGGCACACCTGGCCAATGAATTTCGCGCGCTGTGCGGGTTGTCACCCACCCTGTTCCTGCAGCGCGGCATTGCGCAATCTTCCAAGACAGCGGATTGACGCGCGGCTATCTTCTTGCCTGAGTGCAACAGACAGGAAAGGCGACCCATGGAACAAGACAGCAAGTACAACCCGCCCCGGCTCAAGGACTGCGTGGCGGTGGTGACCGGCGCCAGCCGGGGCGCGGGCCGCGCCATCGCGGTGGAACTGGGCGCCGCCGGCGCAACGGTCTACGTCACGGGGCGCAGCACACGCGGCCACCCCGCCCAGTCCTATGGCAAGCTGCTGGCGCTGTCCAGCCTGCCGGCCGTGCCCGGCACCATAGATGACACGGCCGACGAGGTAACCCGCATGGGCGGCAAAGGCATCGCGGTGCCCTGCGACCACACGGATGAGAAAGACGTCGCGAGCCTCTTCGCGCGCATCCAGGGCGAGCAGGGGCGGCTGGACCTGCTGGTCAACAACGCCTGGGGCGGCCACGAAACATTCGACGCCGTGTTCGACGCCCCCTTCTGGGAGCGCGGCATGGAGCACTGGGACAGCATGATGGACCGCGGCCTGCGCAACCACCTGCTGTCCAGCCGCCTGGCGGTTCCGCTGATGCTGCGGCAAGGCAAGGGCCTGCTGGTCACCACCACCTTCTGGGACCGCGGCCATTACCTCAAGGGCAACCTGTTCTACGACATGGCCAAGGCCGCCATGACACGCCTGGCCTTCGGCATGGCCGAAGAGCTGCGTCCGCGCGGCATCACCTCGCTTGCCGTGTCACCAGGCTGGATGCGCACCGAATTCGTATTGACCGGCCACCAGACCGACGAAACGCACTGGCACGAACGGCCCGAGCTGGCGCGCACAGAGTCGCCGCGCTACCTGGGCCGGGCCGTGGCCGCGCTCGCGGCCGACCCAGCCGTGATGGCGAAAAGCGGCGGCGTCCACCTCTTGGCCCACTTGGCGCGCGAATACGGTTTCACCGACATAGACGGCCGGCAGCCAGCAGCTTTCGAGATGTAGCGCCCAACACTCAGGCTTTGCCGAAACCTCCGCCGCCCGGGGTATGAATCTCAAACACATCGCCGGGTTGCATGTCCGCCTGGCCTATGTGGTCCAGCGCCTCAACCTGCCCTTGTGCACGCACCACGAGATTGCGCCCGACCTGGCCCGGCTCGCCGCCGGCCATGCCGAAGGCGCCGTGCTTGCGGCCGTTGGACAGAATGCTGGCCGTCATGGCCTCCAGGAAGCGCACGCGCCGCACGCCGCCGTTGCCGCCATGCCAGCGGCCCGCGCCGCCGGAGTTTTCACGGATCTCATAGCTCTCCAGCCGCACCGGGAAGCGGAACTCCAGCACCTCGGGGTCGGTCAGCCGTGAATTGGTCATATGGGTCTGGACCACGCTGGTGCCGTCAAAGCCCGACACCAGCTTGCCGGATTCGTCGAGCTTGCCGCCCGCACCCGAGCCACCCGAGATGGTTTCGTAATACTGGTGGCGCGCATTGCCGAAGGTGAAGTTGTTCATGGTGCACTGGCTGGCCGCCATTACGCCCAGCGCGCCGTAGAGCGCGTTGGTGATGCAAGTGGAGGTCTCCACATTTCCCGCCACCACCGAGGCCGGCGGGTTCGGGTTGAGCATGGACCCCGCCGGGATGATGACCCTCAGCGGCTTCAGGCAACCGGCGTTCAGCGGGATGTCGTCGTCCACCAGCGTGCGAAACACATACAGCACCGCCGCCATGCAGACCGCCGTCGGCGCATTGAAGTTGTTGCTCTGCTGCGCCGAAGTGCCGGTGAAATCGATCTCGGCGTTGCGGCCTTTGGCATTGACGCGGATCGCCACCTTGATCTGCGCACCGTTGTCCAGCGGCAGCGTGAACTCGCCATCCTTGAGGCGCGTGATCACACGGCGAACCGACTCTTCCGCGTTGTCCTGCACATGGCGCATATAGGCCAGCACCACCTCCAGGCTGAAGGTGTCGACCATCTTGCGAAGTTCCTGCACGCCTTTTTCATTGGCGGCGATCTGCGCCTTGAGGTCGGCCATGTTCTGCTGTGGATTGCGGCTGGGGTACTTGCCGCTCTTGAGCAGCGCGATCATCTCGGCCTCGCGCAACACGCCGCGCTCAACGAGCTTGACGTTGTTGATCTGCACGCCCTCCTCCTCGATCAGCGTCGAGAACGGCGGCATGGAGCCCGGCGTGGTGCCGCCAATATCCGCATGGTGACCGCGCGAGCCCACATAAAACGTCGGCTGCGTGGCCGTGCCCAAATAGACCGGCGTGATGACCGTGATGTCGGGCAGGTGCGTACCGCCGTGGTAGGGGTCGTTCAGCACATACACGTCGCCCGGCTGCATGCTGCCTGCGTTCTCGCGGATCACCGTCTTGATGCTCTCGCCCATGGAGCCCAGGTGCACCGGCATGTGCGGCGCGTTGGCGATCAGGTTGCCTTCGGTGTCGAACAGCGCGCAGCTGAAGTCCAGGCGCTCCTTGATGTTCACCGAGTAGGCGGTGTTCTGCAGCTGCAGGCCCATCTGCTCGGCGATGTTCATGAAGAGGTTGTTGAAGACTTCCAGCAGCACCGGGTCCACCGTGGTGCCGGCCGCGAAGGTGATGGCGCGCTCGGCTCGGCGGTCGAGCACCAGGTGGTCCAGCGCCGTCAGCGCCGCTTCCCAGCCGGGCTCGACCACCGTGGTGGCGTTTTTCTCGGCAATGATGGCCGGGCCCGAAATGATGTCGCCGGGCCGCAGGTCCTCGCGCACCACCAGGGCCGCGTCGTGCCACTGCCCGCCCGAATACATGCGCACGGTTTCGCGGCGAGGCACTTCGCGCGGCTCATGCGTGGCATGGCGCGGCTCGGCGGGCGCGTCGCCGGCCACCACGGCCTCGACGGACACCGCCTCCACCACCAGGCCCTTGCCCTGCATCAAAAAGGCGAAGCGCTGGCGGTAGGCGGCCTCAAAGCCGGCCGCTATCTGGTCCAGCGTGCCGAAAGGAACAATCAGCGCGGAGTCGCTGCCCTCGTAGCGCACGTGCACGCGGCGGTGCGTGGTGATGCTTCCGGTGCTGACCTGCTGGCGCTGCAGCTCGGTCTCGGCATGGGCAGCCAGCTCCTCGAGCTTGCCGGCGATTTCGGGCAGCGCGGCGCCGGACAGCTTGAGTTCCACCGCCTGCTCGCGTATCACGTTCTGGTCGGCCAGGCCCATGCCGTAGGCGCTCAGCACGCCGGCCAGCGGGTGCACAAAGACTTTGGTCATGCCCAGCGCGTCGGCCACCAGGCAGGCATGCTGGCCGCCCGCGCCGCCGAAGCATTGCAGCGTGTAGCGCGTCACGTCGTAGCCGCGCGCCACCGAGATCTTCTTGATGGCGTTGGCCATCTGCTGCACCGCGATGTTGATAAAGCCCTCAGCCACCACCTCGGCGCTGCGGCCGGTCTGGCCGGCCAGTTCGTTGAACTGGGCCTCGACGGCCTCATAGCTCAGTGGCTCGTCGGCATTGGGGCCGAACACCTTGGGGAAGTAGCGCGGCTGGACCTTGCCGACCATCACGTTGGCGTCGGTCACCGCGAGGCGCCCGCCGCGCCGGTAGCTGGCCGGGCCGGGGTTGGCGCCCGCGCTCTGCGGCCCCACGCGGAAGCGTTCACCGTCGAACTTCAGGATGGAGCCACCGCCTGCCGCCACGGTGTGGATGCTCATCATGGGCGCGCGCATGCGCACGCCGGCCACCTGGGTCTCGAACTCGCGCTCGAACTCCCCGGCGTAATGCGAGACGTCGGTGGAAGTGCCGCCCATGTCGAAACCTATGACCTTGGCATGGCCGGCAATCGCCGCCGTGCGGGCCATGCCCACAATGCCGCCGGCCGGGCCGCTCAGGATGGCGTCCTTGCCCTGGAACACATGCGCGTCGGTCAGGCCGCCCGAAGACTGCATGAAAAACAGGCGCACGCCCGGCATCTCGCTGGCGACCTGCTCCACATAACGGCGCAGAATGGGCGAGAGGTAGGCATCGACCACAGTGGTGTCGCCGCGGCTCACGAACTTCATCATCGGGCTGGTTTCATGCGAGGTGCTGATCTGCGTGAAACCCACCTCGGCCGCGATGCGTTTGGCGGCTTTTTCGTGTTCGGTAAAGCGGTAGCCGTGCATGAACACGATGGCCAGGCTGCGCAAGCCTTTTTCGTAGTGCGCCAGCAGTTCTTTTTTCAGCAGGGCCTCGTCCAGCGCCTGCAGCACCTCGCCCTGCGCGCCCACGCGCTCCTGGGCCTCGACCACAGCGCTGTAAAGCAGCTCGGGCAGCACGATGTGGCGGTCAAACAGCCGCGGACGGTTCTGGTAGGCGATGCGCAGCGCATCGCGAAAGCCGCGCGTGGTGACCAGCAGCGTGGGCTCGCCCTTGCGCTCGAGCAGCGCATTGGTCGCCACGGTCGTGCCCATCTTCACGCAGTCGACCACGTCGGCGCGTATCGGCTCGCCGGCCTTGAGGCCCAGCAGGTGGCGTATGCCGGCCACGGCCGCATCGCGGTATTGTTCGGGGTTTTCCGACAGCAGCTTGTGCGTGACCAGTGAACCGTCGGGCTTCTTCGCCACGATGTCGGTGAAGGTACCGCCGCGGTCTATCCAGAATTGCCAACGGTCGCCGCCCGGTTTGGAAGTGGTGTCTTGCATGGTTTTTGTGATTTCAGAGTTAACGTGTTTTTGCGGATGTCCAGGACTTCAGGATCTGGCGGCCGAAAAACCGGCCGGCTGTTCCCTGCCAATGTACCCAAGTACCGGCGCCAGTTGCCGGATCTCCGGCGCGCTTTGCAGAGCGGCCCCGGCCGGGCACCAGGGATAGGGAAGGCCGGCTGCCCAGCCCATGACCTCGTCCGCGTGCGAGGCCGGCAGGGTCTGCATGGCCTCTATGGTGATCGAAAGGCTTTCCGCCAGGCATGAGGGCGGCGAAAAACACCAATCGTAACGGCCGCAGCCAACCCGCACAGCGCGGCTGTCCTTTTCCGTCATGGCCACCAGCCAGTCGCAGCGAAACACCTCCGCCTTGCCCTCCGGCGGGGAAGCCAGGCAGAAAGTGTAGACATTCTCATAGGCCTGCCCGAAACGGCGCACCAGCACCTCGGCAACCGCCTCCCGCCCCCTGGACACAGGCGGGAACGAAATCGCGCTGGTATGGACGGTCATCTGCAGCAAGGCATCGTCCGTAAAGGCCCGGGCCAGCAGATGGGGGCGGTTGCCGTCCTTGGCATGAAGGTAGGCGGTGATCGCGCCGGAAGGTGTTTTCATAGGTGTACCGCCTTATTGCGGCATGTAGTAGGGCACAAAAATGTCATTGGCCTCATTGCCCACGGAGCGTATCCACTCGCGCGAGAACTTCTCGCCCATGCGCTTGATCTCCTGGTCCAGTTCGGGCGGGATGCGCTCTATCTTCACGCCGTTGGCGCGCAGGTCCTCCGTGGCGCTGGCGGCCAGTGCCTGGCTGGCCAGCCAGCCGCGGACTTCCGCCTCGCCCGCCGCCTTGAGCACGGCGGCGCGCGCCTCGGGCTTCAGCGCCTCAAAGGCCTTGCTGTTCACAAACACCGCATTTTTCGGGAACCAGGCGTTGATCTCGTAGTAATACTTGATCGGGCCCCACACCTTGTTCTCCACGCCGGTCAGCGCCGAGGTGATCATGTTGTCCATACGGCCTTCGGCCAGCGCCTTGCCCACATCGACCATGGCCACATCCACCGGTTTGGCACCCAGCATCTCGGCGATGCGCAGGGTGGTCTGGTTGTAGGTGCGCATCTGGGTGCCGCGAAAGTCCGCCGGGCCCCGCACCGGTTTGTTAGAGTGCAGGCCTTGCGGCGGCCACGGCACGGCGTAAAGAAGCTTCATGCCGCGCTCGTTGAAATGCTTCTCCAGGCCGGGCCGCTGCAGCTTCCAGAGACGATGCGCGTCCTTGTAGGAAGTGACGACGAAAGGAATGGAGTCCGCGCCGGCCAGCGGGATGTCCTTCACCATGCTGGACATGATGGTCTCGCCAGCCTCGGTTTTGCCCTGCTGCACCGCCGGGCTGATGTCGCCCAGCTTGAACATCGTGTTATTGGGATGCACTTCGATCAACAACTGGCCGGCCGTGGCCTTTTCCACTTCGCGTGCAAACTGGTAGATGTTCTGCGTATGGAAGGACTCCGCCCGGTAGCCCGTGGCCAGCTTCCAGGCTGTCTGGGCGTGCGCTGCCCCCGCCGCGACGAGCGCGGCTATCAAAATTGCTTTCATGGAGAACTCCTTGGGAGTTGAGGATCAGCCCGGCGGCGGGTGCATGGAACTCACCCTTTCAGGTCGGTCACAAACATCTTGCCCGGCGCATGGGTGATGCACATCGACAAACGGCTTTTCTGGGCAACCCACTGCGGCGTGACACCGCAACCCCAGAACACCGGGACTTCGTCGTCCCTGATATCGACCGCATCACCGTAATCCGGGCGCGACAGGTCGGTGATACCGATGGCCTCCGGATTGCCGATGTGAACGGGCGCACCATGCGCGACGTCAAACCGGCCAGAAATCTCCACCACCTTCGCCACGTCGCGGCTTTTGATGGGCCGCATGGTGACGACCATTTCGCCGCTGAACACGCCGGCGGGCTGGCACTGGAGGCTGGTGCGGAACATAGCGACATTGCGGCCCTGCTCAACGTGCCTCAGGGGAATGCCCGCCTGCATGACGGCGGCCTCGAAAGAAAAGCTGCAGCCGATCAGGAAAGCCACATAGTCGTCCCGCCAGATCGAGCGGATCTCGCCGCGCTCTTCCACAAATTCGCCGTCGCGGTAAACGCGGTAACCCGGGATGTCGGTCGTGATGTCCGCGCCGGGCGCGCACAGGGGCTCCGTGGCGCCGGCTTTCAGCACCTCCACCAGCGGGCAGGGCTTGGGATTGCGCTGGCAAAACAGCAGGAAGTCAAAAGCCTGGGCCTGCGGCACGATCATGAGGTTGGCCTGGATATGGCCGTCGGCGTGCCCCGCGGTGGGCAAGGAAAACTCGCCGCGGCGGCTGGCCATGCGGAGGTCGGCGGGACGGTCGAAAATCTTGTTCATGGTGTTGAGGTAAAGCGTGATGGCAATAAATGGGTGGCCAGGTCGGATTTAAAGACCCAGGTAAGCCTTCTTGATGCTGTCGTCATTGAGCAGGTCCCGCCCGCTGCCCTGCATCACGATGCGGCCGGTCTGGATGACATAACCGTAATGCGCGATGTTCAGGGCCTTTTGCAGGTTCTGCTCCACCAGCAAAATCGACACGCCGGTGGCGTTGACCTGCTGTATCACTTCCAGCACCTTGGTGACGAATTTGGGCGCGATGCCCCAGGACGGTTCGTCCAGCATCAACAGCTTGGGCCGTGCCATCAGGCCGCGGGCAATCGCCAGCATCTGCTGCTCGCCCCCGCTCATGGTGCCGGCCAGCTGCGCGGCGCGCTCCTTGAGGATGGGAAACAGTTCCAGCATCTCGGCGATGCCGCGCGCGACTTCGTGCCTGTCCATGCGCGTGAAGGCACCCAGCTCGAGGTTGCGCAGCACCGTCAGCCGCGGAAACAGGCGCCGGCCCTCGGGCACCAGCGACAGGCCCAGCGGAACGCGCTTGTGCGCCGGCATGCGCTGGATGTCCGCGCCGTTGAAACTGATGCTGCCGGCTGCGGCCGCATTGAGGCCCGCCACGGCGCGCAAGGTGGTGGATTTGCCGTTGCCGTTGCCGCCCACCAGCGCCACGATCTTTCCGGGCTCGACCTTCAGGCTGACGTCGGAAATCGCCAGCACGTCGTCGTAGCAGACCTTGAGGTTTTTGATCTCCAGCATCTTCAGTCCCCCAGGTAAGCGGTAATGACAACGGGGTCGCTGGAGACCTCTTTCGGCGTGCCTTCGGCAATCTTCACGCCGCGGTCCAGCACCACGATCTTGTCGGCGATCGGCATGATGCCTTCCAGCACGTGTTCGACGATCAGGCAGGAAATTCCCCTGTCGCGGATCTTCAGCACCACGTCGACCGCTTCGCGGACTTCCGACGGGTTGAGGCCCGCCATGACTTCATCCATCAGCAGGATGCGAGGCTGTATGGCCAGCGCCCGCGCCACAGCCAGGCGCCGCTGCTCGCTGATGGTCATGCTGGCGGCGGGGCGGTCGGCAAAGCGTTCAAGCCCGGCAAAAGCCAGCCATTCCATGGCCGCCTTGCGGGCCTTGGCCACGTTGTGCTGCAGCAGCATGGCCGCTGTCATCACGTTCTCGCAGGCCGTCATGCTCGAGAAAGTACGCGCGATCTGGAAGGTGCGCGCCACGCCGGCCCGGGCGCAGGCCTCGGGCGGCAGGCCGGCGATGTTGCGCCCGCCCAGCAATATGCTGCCCGCGGTCGGCGCGAAATAGCCCGCCACGCAGTTGAACATCGTGGTCTTGCCCGCGCCGTTGGGGCCTATCAACCCGACGACCTGGCCGGTCTCCACGCTGAAGCTGACGTCCTGGTTGGCCGTCAGCCCGCCGAACTGCTTGCTGACCTGTTTGACTTCCAGCAGCTTCATGAGGCCTCCTTGCCCAGGGTTTGCACCGCGGCCTGCGGCGCGGCCATCTGGCGCCCGGCATGGGCGCGCGCCTCGCGGCGCTCGCGAAAGCTGCGCAGCCAGCCCATCAGACCCGTGGGGTAGAACACCGCGATCACGATGATCAGGCCCGCATAAATGATGACGTCGGTGCCGCGCCCGGTTCCGCCGAAAGCGATGCGCGTGAACTCCTCGATGCTGGTCAGCACCACGGCGCCCACCACCGGCCCGAACAGCGTGCCGACGCCGCCCAGAATGGACACCAGCGCCATCTTGATCGAAAGAGCCGTCGACAGCACCGAGTTCGGGTCGATGTACAGCTCCTTCTGCGCGTACAGGCTGCCGCCCACCGCGGTGAAGAAGGCGCTGACCGACAACGCCACCTGCTTGTAGCGCGCGATGTTGACGCCTATGCTGCGCGCCGCATCGGGCTCGTCCTTGATGGCGCGGAAGTAGTAGCCCAGGTAGCTGCGCTCTATCCACCAGTTGGCGGCCAGCGTGAGGGCCAACAGGCCCAGCGCCAGCCAGTAATACGGCAGCTTGGTGGCGAAGTTCATCCACAGCCAGCCTTGCCGGTCCATGGGCACATAGAGGCCCACCGCGGCGCCGCCGTACTCCCACTCGGTGAAGAATATCTGCACCAGCTCGGCCACCGCGATGGTCGCCATCGCGAAGTAGTGGCCCTTGAGCCGGAAGCAGGACCAACCGAAACCCAGGCTCAGCAGTGCGGCGATAAAGCCGCCGGCCAGCACGCCTATCCAGGGGTTCACGCCGAACTTCACCAGCAGCAAGGTCGAGGCATAAGCGCCCAGGCCGTAAAAAGCCGCATGGCCCAGCGACACCTGGCCGGCGTAGCCGCCCACCATGTTCCAGGCGACGCCCAGTTGCGCCGCCATCAGCACCAGGATGGCCATGTTGAGGTGCGAGGCGTCCGTCACGGCGGGGACGGCCAGGGCAATCGCCAGGGCGGCCAAGGCAAAAATAGAGTGTTTCATAACGCTCACGCCTTGCCCATCAGGCCCTGCGGCCGGAACATCAGCACGCCGAGGAACAGCACCAGCACGATGGCCGTCTTGTACTGCGGCCCGAGCAGCAGGCCGCCCATGACCTCGATCACGCCGACCAGGATGCCGGCCCAGAAAGCGCCCGAGACGCTGCCGAAGCCGCCCAGGTTGACCACCACGAAGGCCAGCAGGATGAAATTGGCACCGACATCCGGAAAGATCGGGAAGAAGGTCGACAGCAGCACCCCGGCCGCGCCGGCGCAGGCCGCGCCTATGCCCCAGGCCAGCGAGAACATCTTGTGCGAATCAATGCCCATGAGGCGCGCGGCTTCCTTGTCGGAGGCGGTGGCTTCCAGGGCCGCGCCCAGCCGGGTCTTGTTCAGGAAAAAGTAGATCAGGCCGGTGACCACGATGGCCCCCACGCCGGCCACCAGCTGCGGCTTGCCCAGCTGTATGCCCAGCAGCTTGACGGTGCCGCTGACGGCCGAGTTCTCGATGGAGCGGAAGTCCGGCTTCCAGAGGAACTGGGCCACGCCGCGCAGCAGGATCATGATGCCGAAGGTGGTAAAGATCTGCGACAGCATGGGTGCGTTGATGATGCGCACGATCACCAGTTTGTAGAGCAGCACGCCGAAGGCGAACAGCATGAGGACCGTCAGCGGCAGCGTGATCATGGGGTCCAGCGCATACAGGGCGAACAGCCAGAAGGCCGAGTACATGCCCAGCATCAAAAACTCCCCGTGCGCGAAGTTCACGATGTCCATGACGCCGAAAATCATGGTCAGGCCGATAGCCACCAGCGCGTAGATCAGCCCGATCAGGATGCCGGAGGCCAGCGTCTGAAGCAATATTTCCGTGGTCATGGTTGTCTCTTGGCTTTTAAGTCAAAGTCCGCGGCTTACTTGCGCTGGTCCCACTTGGGCATAGGCCAGGTCACTTCACGGGACGCCATGTCGAAAGGCCAGACCGTGTTGTACTTGCCGCCCACGATCTGCACCAGGATGCCCTGGCCCAGGGTGTTCTGGCCGGTGGCGTCGAACTTCACGCCTTTCCACGGCATGATCAGCTTGCTGCCAGGCATGTCGGTGGCGGCCAGCGCCTTGCGAATGGCCTCGGGCTCGGTGGAGCCCGCGCGGTTGATGGCGTCCGCCATCACCATCAGGCCGGTGAAGGTGCGCGAGGAATTACCGGTGAAGTTGATCTTGTAACGGCTGTTGAAGAGATCGTTGACCTGCTTGATCAACGGGTTGCGGTTGGCCAGGTCCAGTGCCCAGACTTCACGCGTGATGATGTAGTCGGCGTCCTTGCCCAGCGTCTTGATGAAGTCGGTGTCGGTGAAGCCCGCGTTGTTGGCCAGGATCATGTCCGGCGAGAAACCCAGCTCCTTGTAGGTCTTGATCGACAGGATGGCATCGGCCGTATACGAGGACTGCAGCACCAGGTTGGGGTTGGCGGCCTTGAGCGTCTGCACTTCGGAAGTCAACTGCGTCGTCTTGGCCGGGTACATCACCTGCTTGACCAGGTTCTGCTTGAACTCGGGCGCCAGTTTGGTCTGCAGCTTGGTGGTTTCCGTGCCCCACAAGCCGTTTTCATTGAGGCTGGCGACCACGCCCGCCTTGATGCCTTTTTTGGCTTCGAGTTCTTTCAGGAAATCGAAGGCGTTGTGCACAAACAGGTCGTCGTGCGGCGTGGTGCGGAAGAACCACTTGAAGTTGCGCTGCGTGAGCGAAGCCGACGAGGATTCCGGGTTCAGGAAGGGAATGCCGGCGCGCTCGGCGATCTGGCTGGCCGTGGCCGTCACGGCGCTGTTGTAGGCACCCACGAGTGCCACGACTTTTTCCTGCGTGATCAGGCGCTCGGCCTCGGTCGCGCCGGTTTGCGGGTTGGCCTGGTGGTCGGCGAAGACCAGCTTGATCTTCGCGCCTTTCAGGTTGGGCAGGCCCTTGCCGGCGGACAGCGGCAGTTCGGACACACCGGGTGCGCCGTTGTTGATGATGTCGGCGGCGAGCTCCAGCGCGCTGCGCAACTCGGCACCCACCGAGGCGCCGGGGCCGGTCAGCGGATACAGCACGCCGATCCTGATCTCCTGCTGCGCATGCGCAAGCAGGCAAAAACCCGCGCCGGCCAGTACCGCGGCCACTCGGGCCCACCATGACTTCTTCATTTCGCACTCCTCGTAAAAACATGACAGTTGGATGACATGTGACGGAGTGTGCGATTTGCAAATGACGAAATCAAACAAGAAATATTTTGCTTACGTCATCGATTTTTTTGATGATCAGGATTTACCCTGATGCACCTTTTTTGGCGGTTTTCAGAGCTTTGGCGGCCGGTTTGCGGGCTGTTTTGGTGCCGCCCTCGCCTTCCCCCGCGAACTCCACGGCCGACCTGACCACCGTTTCCACGGTCGACGAGGTCGGGTCCGTGCGGTAACTGGCATGGATGGGCAAGGCCTTGAGTTTCTTGTCGCAGGTCAGCAATTTGAGACTGGCAAAGCCCGTCAGCCGCTGCACCGCCGCGCGCGGCAGCAAGGCCACGCCGAAGCCGCCCTGCACCAGCTGGACCATGGCCGAGATCGACGAAATCGCGTGCACCTTTTTGGGCTCCATGCGGTTCTGCTTGAAGAGGTCCAGCAGGGTGACGTGCGGCTGCGAGCCCTTCTGGAAGGTCAGCAACTCCATCTCCGCGAGTTCGTCGAGCCGGTAATTTCTTTTTTTGTGCAGTGCCGGATTGCCCACAAACGCCATGTCCATGGGCGGCAGGGCCTGGTTGCGCACGCCGTCGGCCGAGGCCGGCAACACCGCGAACACCAGGTCCAGCGTGCCGCGCTGTACCTGGTCCATCAGGATGGGCGTGGTTTCCACCGTGAGTTCCAGCTCCAGTCCCGGATGGTCGACCCGCAGTTTTTCGAGCCAGGGAATCAGCCAGGAATGCAGCACCGACTCGATCGCCCCTATGCGCATGGACACCGCCATGGGCGCGCCCGAGCCCATCTCCTGCTTGACCTCGCGCTGCAGGTCCAGCAGCTTCTGCGCATAGACCAGGAAGCGCGCGCCCGCCACCGTGAGCTTGAACTGCTTGCCTGCCCGGTCCAGCAGCAGGACGCCCAGTTCGTCTTCGAGCGTGGCGATGCGGCTGGACATGGCCGACTGCGTGAGGTAGAGCTTGTCGGCGGCGCGCGAGATGCTTTTGAGCGAGGCCACCCAGTAAAAAGCTTCGACAAAGCGCAGGTTCATGGCGGGGCCTCAGGGTCGCGAAACGGGTGGGGGCCGGTTTTCGGGGTATGCCCGGTGAACTGGCGCGGGATTTGCGTCTATCCTATTACGACTTATCAATTTCCTGCCCTGGAGCTTTTCATGAAATTCAGAATCACCCTGACGGCCGCCGCCCTCGCCTTCGGCGCCAACGCTTTTGCCCAGACCAAGTGGGACCTTCCCGCCGCCTACCCGGCCAGCAACTTCCACACGGAAAACCTGACGCAATTCGCCGCCGACGTCGACAAGGCCAGCGGCGGCAAGCTCAAGATCACGGTGCATGCCAACGCCTCGCTGTTCAAGGCCAACGAGATCAAGCGCGCGGTGCAGGGCGGCCAGGCCCAGATCGGCGAAATCCTGCTGGTCAACTTCGAGAACGAAAACGCGATATTCGGCGCGGACGGCCTGCCCTTCGTGGCCTCCAGCTATGCCTCGGCGCACAAGCTGGCCGAAGCGCAAAAGCCGGCACTGGAAAAGCTGCTGGGCACGCAAGGCATGAAGCTGCTCTACACGGTGGCCTGGCCGCCCCAGGGCATTTACGTCAACAAGGAAATCACCGCCGTTGCCGACATGAAGGGCCTGAAATGGCGCGCCTACAGCCCAGCCACCAGCAAGATCGCCGAACTGGTGGGCGCACAACCCGTGACGGTGCAGGCGGCGGAACTGAGCCAGGCCATGGCGACGGGCGTCGTCAACAGCTACATGAGCTCCGGATCGACCGGCTACGACACCAAGACCTATGAAAGCATCAAGTACTGGTACGACGTGCAGGCCTGGCTGCCCAAGAATGCCGTCATCGTCAACAAAAAATCCTTTGACGCGCTGGACGCGCCCACCCAGGCCGCCGTCCTGAAGGCTGCCGCGGACGCCGAAACCCGCGGCTGGAAAATCAGTGAGGAGAAAAACGACTTCTACAAAAAAGCGCTGGCCGAAAAAGGCATGAAGATCATGACCCCCTCGCCCAAGCTGGTGGCCGACCTGCGCCAGGTGGGCGGCATCATGAAAGCCGACTGGACCAAGCGCGCCGGCCCCGAGGGTGAAGCGATGCTGTCCGCCTTCGACAAATCCAACACGGTGAAGAAATAAACATGCGCCGCATGCTCGATGCGCTGTACGACGGCGCGGCATGGCTGGGGGCGCTGTTCATGGTCGGCACGCTGCTGTCGGTGCTGGCCGGCGTGCTGGACCGCCAGTTCGCATGGTCCCTGCGCGGGACCGACATGTATGCGGGCTACTGCATGGCCGCCAGCGGCTTCCTCGCGCTGGCCCATACCCTCAAGAAGGGTGAGCACATCCGTGTCACGCTGATCCTCAATGGGCTGAAAGGCTCGGCCCGGCGCGCGCTGGAAATCTGGGCCCTGGCCGCGGCTACCGCGCTTTCCATGCTGTTTGCCTGGTACAGCGTCATGCTGTCGGTCAACTCCTATGCCTTCCACGACATCTCCACCGGAAACGACGCCACGCCACTTTGGATTCCGCAGATCACCATGGGCGTGGGCGCGGTCATCCTGATGATCGCCTTCATCGACGAGCTGGTGCTGGAGATCCGGGGTCGGCGTACCCAGGCAGGCAGCGATGAAGCGCTGCACCACGAATAAATAAAGAAAAACAAAGAACCTTCATGTCCGATCTCGCCATCACCTCGCTGCTGATTCTTTCGCTTTTCCTGATCCTGGGCTCCGGCGTCTGGATTGGCCTCACGCTCTCGGGCGTCGCCTGGATAGGCATGCAGCTGTTCTCTTCACGCGCCGCCGGAGACGCCATGGCAGTCACCATCTGGGGATCCTCCTCCAGCTGGACGCTGACGGCCCTGCCGCTGTTTGTATGGATGGGGGAAATCCTGTTCCGCACCAAGCTCAGCGAAAGCATGTTCAAGGGCCTCGCGCCCTGGGTCAGTCGCTTGCCGGGCGGCCTGCTGCATACCAACGTCATCGGCTGTACCATCTTTGCGGCGGTCTCGGGCTCCTCGGCGGCGACCTGCGCCACCATTGGCAAGATGACGCTGCCGGAGCTGGCCAAACGCGGCTACCCGGAAGACATCACGATAGGCTCGCTCGCGGGCGCCGGCACGCTGGGCCTGCTGATCCCGCCGTCCATCATCATGATCGTCTATGGCGTCAGCGCGGACGTGTCCATCGCCCGGCTGTTCATCGCGGGCGTTTTTCCCGGCCTGCTGCTGGCCTCGCTGTTCTCCGGCTACCTTGTCGTGTGGGCCCTGCTCAACAAAGGCAAGATCCCGCCGCCCGACGCCGCGATGAGCTTCGGTGAAAAAATCTACGAGTCGCGCCACCTGATACCGGTCGTGCTGCTGATCGGTGCCGTGCTGGGCTCCATCTATACCGGCGTGGCCACCGCGACCGAAGCCGCGGCCATCGGCGTCGTCGGCTCCCTCGTGCTGGCCGTGGTGCAGCGGTCCATGAGCTGGAGCACTTTCAAGGAATCCTTGCTGGGCGCGACGCGCCTGTATTGCATGATCGCGCTGATCCTGGCCGGCGCCGCCTTCCTGACGCTGAGCATGGGCTACATCGGCCTGCCCCGCCACTTGGCGGAATTCGTCTCAAGCCTCGGGCTGAGCCCCTTCATGCTCATCATCGTGCTGAGCATCTTCTACGTCGTCCTGGGCTGCTTTCTCGACGGCATTTCGATGGTGGTGCTGACCATGGGCGTCATCCTTCCCACGGTGCAGGCGGCCGGGCTGGACCTGATCTGGTTCGGCATCTTCATCGTCATCGTGGTCGAGATGGCGCAGATCACTCCCCCCGTAGGCTTCAACCTGTTTGTGCTCCAGGGCATGACCAAAAAAGAAATCACCTATATCGCGCGGGTCACCTTGCCGTTTTTCTTCCTGATGTGCGGCATGGTGCTGCTGCTCTGGTTTTTCCCGCAGATCGCCACCTGGCTGCCGGGCAAGATGTAAGGGCCGGCGATAGGCCGTGGCGGCCTATCGCCACGGACGCAACAGCCTCTCGTCATCCGTCAGCGCCCAGGTCTTCAGGCCTGTGGCCGCTTCAATCGCCTGCCGGTAAGGCGGCAGGTTGGTGCATTCCAGCACCACGACCTGCAGCGAAGGCTCGCGCTGCCTGAGCGCCATCGCCGCATCCACCACATCCCGGCGGGCTTTTTCCATATCCAGGCTGTCACGGTTGCCAAGGATGGCCGTCACAAACTCCCCGGTGGGCTCCACGCCCTGAACCACCACATCACCCAGGCGGTCTGACGGCACGCCGGCCGCAAGCAAATGGTCGGGACCCAGCGCGGCCGCGCTGATGGTCAGCACGCCGACCTTGGGCTGCTGCGCCAGCAATCCCGGCAGTTGCAGCAGGCTGGAAGTGATCACGGGCACCCGGGCGGCGGCCTGCAGTTCGGCCTGCAACAGCACCAGGAAGCCGCAGCTCGTGGTGATGGCGCGCGCGCCCTCTGCCTCCAGCGCCTGCACCGCGTGGACAAAGGCCGGCGCCACGCCCGCGGCGCGCAAGCCCTCCGCCGTCTGCACAATCGTGCCGGGCCAGGCGCCCCGCACCACGCGCTGGCGCACCGGCACGCCAAAGGCATCGGGATGGCCCACGTCGCCGGGCGGCCTGGGGAAACGCGTATCGAGCATGACCACGCCCAGGAAGCCGGTCTCGCCGGAGGAGGATGCAGCGGTTAAAGTCATGGCTGCATTGTCCCGCCAAAGCCAGCCCACCTCCTTCACCTCCCACATACGCCATGCTGACTGTCCTTGCCATCTCCATAGGCGCCTCGCTGGGTGCGCTGGCCCGCTGGAGCCTGAGCCTCTGGCTCACGCCCGGCGGCATCATTCCCTGGGGCACGCTGGCCGCCAACCTGATAGGCGGCTACCTGATAGGTGTCTGCATCGCGGCCTTCCAGGCCATGCCGCACCTGGACCCGGTCTGGCGCCTGGCGCTGGTGACCGGCTTCCTGGGCGGGCTGACCACCTTTTCCTCGTTTTCGGCCGAGGTCGTGATCTTCCTGATGGACGCGCGTTACGGCCTGGCGGCCCTCACGGCCACGGTGCACGTGCTGGGTTCGCTGCTGATGACGGTGGCGGGCCTGAAGTCCGCGATGTTCCTGATCGCCGCCAACGCGCGCTGATCTCTCCGTGAACCCCGGCCTTTGCCACAGCGGCGCACTCAAGCAAAACCCCTGGCTACCGCAAGCCGCCGGAATTGGCCACAATCGGCCATGGCTTCCATGACCTCCCTTCATACCGCCCCCGCAATGGGCGGCCAGGACCGGCTGGCGCGCATAGGGCATGCCCGGCAGTCGGTGCTGTATGGCGAAGCCGGGGCGGATGCCACGCCGGCCCTGGAAAGCTGGATAGAGCGCTCCTGGCTGCGCTGCCTCGCCAGCGGCCAGCGCCCTGAGCAAGCCCCCTCCTTCGACATCCTGCCGGCCGCCGAAACGCGGCGCCACCAGGATGCCAACCACCAGCTGGTGCAGGCCGCCAGGCCCGCACTGGAGCGCCTGGGGCGCGCGATTGCCGACACCCGTTACTTCGCCATCCTGACCAACCAGGCCGGCGTGGTGGTCGACGTCAACGGCCCCATAGACCGCGGCGACAGCCGCGCCGACGTGATCACGCGCATAGGCACCGACCTGTCGGAAGCACGCGTGGGCACCACCGCCATAGGCGCGGCACTGACTGAACTGCAGCCGGTGTGGCTGCACCGCGGCGAGCACTTCTTCGACGCGACCTCGGTCTATAGCTGCGCCGGCGCGCCGCTGTTCGGCCCCGACGGGCACTGCGCCGGCATGCTGGACCTGACCGGCATCGAAGCCGCCGAGCGGCCCGAACTCAAGCACCTGGTCACCCAGTCCGCGCGCAGCATCGAGAACGCGCTCACGCTGGGCCGGCCCCATGCCCTGCTGATCCGGCTCAACTGGCCGGGCCGGGTGCTGGGCGACGACACCGACGGCCTGGTCTGCGTGGACGCCGACGGCTGTGTCACCGGCGCCAACCCGGCGGCGCGGCAAATGGTCTCGCGCCTGGGTGCCACGGCTGACGGCATGCCGCACTGCAGTGAGCTGTTTGCCATGCCCTTTGAAATGCTGTTTGACGCGGCGCAGCGCCGCAGCCCCGCGCAAGGCGGCGTGCTGGAGGCGCCGCTGTGGACCGGCCTTCGCCTGCATGCGCTGCCGGTGCTGGCAGGCCGGGAAGCCGCGCCCGCCTCGCTGCAATTGCCGCTTTCGGGCGACTCGGCCCGGCCGCTCAAGGAGCTGGAAACCGCGCTGATCCGCAAAGCCGTCAGCGACGCACGCGGCAATGTGCTGCAGGCCGCCAAGGCGCTGGGCGTAAGCCGGGCCACGGTGTACCGACGGCTGGGCCCGGGCAAGCGCGGCTAGGGCCAGGCCCTAGTGCTTGTGCTCTGCCGCGGCACCGGTTGCGCCCGGTGCCGCGGTGCCCACCGGCAACTTCAGCTCCAGCCGGCTTTCCACGCCCTTGGCGTCCTTGAACAGCAGGGTCACGGGAACCGTGCTGTCCTTGGCCAGCGGCGCTTTCAGGTCCATCAGCATGATGTGGTAGCCGCCGCCCTGCTTGAGCTCCACCTTTTTGCCGGCCGGCAAGTCCAGCGACGGCAGGCCGCGCATTTTCATGACGTCGCCTTCCATCTTCATTTCATGCACTTCGGCCACGCCCGCGACCGGCGACGCCACGCCGACCAGCCGGGTCGCGTCTTTGGCGGTGAGGCTCATGAAAGCACCCGTGCTCTTTTGCCCCTGCACGGTGGCGCGCGCCCAGGCGCCTTCGACCTGGACGGCGGCGGTCTGCGCCATGGCGGCCATGCCGCCCAACAGCAACGAAAACGCGAGTGCGGTTTTTGAAAATTTTGCGGATGTCATGTCAAAGTGTTCCTTCAAACGGTGAACTGGATTTAAAAGAAGAAGGCAGCCCTGGCGCGCTCAGTGGTTGTGCTCACCGCCACCGCCCGCGGCCATCAGCTCCAGCGCAGCGGCGGGGTTTTTCAGCTCCGACGGTTTCTGGCCGGGCTTGGGCACCTCCGCCCAGTCGACCCTGCCTTCTTCACAGACCTGCATGACCGGCCAGTACAGCATGCCGGCCTTGGCGGGAAGCTTGGCCTGCAGCACAAACTCGTCGTACCAGTCGTTCTGCAGGTAGTCGGCCGGCGTCTTGGCCGTCCAGCTGATGCGGGACACTTCCTCGGTGATGGCCTTTCCGTGGTCCTGCCGCGGCTGGGCCAGTTTTTCACGCGTGACTTCGAGCGTCCAGCCGGCTTTGGGCATGGGCTTGGCGCCCTGCACACCCTCGGGAATGGTGACCACGATCTGCTTGACCGGCGAGTTGCCACAACCGTGCCCGACCTTGAAGGTCCCCTTGTAATAGCTGCCGGCATTGGCCACCTGGTATTCCAGCGTGACGTGGGCGGCGGCGGGCAGCGAGGCGGCGAGGAACAGGGCACTTGCCACCCCGAAAGGGCGAGCGGAAGCGGCGATGGTTTTAAGTGTGTTCAGGTAGTTCATGGTTCATCCTTGGTGAGGGTATAAATTCAGGCGGCGGGTCAAAGGCTGAAGTTGAGTTCGGCCATCAAGGTGCGCTGCGGATAAGGGTGGAAATTCCAGTATTGGTAGTTGTTCAGGTTGTCGATGCCGACGGCCGCGCTCCACTGCTTGCCGGCCTGGTAGCGCACGCGCACATCGGTCGTGAAGTACTTGCTGGTGCCCTGATAGGCAAAACCATTGACGTCGCTGTTGTCCAGGCTGGAGTACTGCCGGCCGCTGTAGCGCGCGCCCACCGTGGCTGTCCAGGCCGCGTCGAAGCGGTAGCTGGCCAATGCCGTCGCACGCCACACCGGCACGCGCGGCTGGTATTTGCCCAGCGTATCGCCGGGCACCGCCACAAAGCCGCTGTTGTCCTTGATGCGTGAATCAGCGTACGTCACGCTGCCGCTCAGGTCCAGCCCTTTTTTCAGCACGTCGTTGCCGTTGAAGGCCAGTTCCACGCCCTGGGTCTTGATGCGCCCGACGTTCTGCACGCGGCTGATGTTGCTGTTGGCGACGGGGTCGAAGGTGGTTTGCGAATACAGCGCGTCGCGCGTGTTCTCGGTGAAGAAGGTCAGGCGCAGCAAGGCGTTGCCCAGGTCTTTTTCCGCGGTCAGTTCGGTGGTCCAGGATTTCTCGGGCCGCAAATTCGGGTCGTTGATGTACTGCGAATTGACGCTGGCCGTCGCGCCGTACAGCTCGCCCACCGTCGGGAAACGCACAGCGCGCCCGGCGGAGGCCTTGAGTGTGGTGTCGGCCGACCATTGGTAAGACAGCGCCGCTTTGGGCGATACCGCGCTCTCGCTGCGCGCCGCATAGCCAGTATTGGCCGGGTTGCCCGCGCCAAAGCTGGTGAAGCCGCCGGAGGCCGTCCAGCTCTCGAGCCGCGCGCCCAGCACGGTTTTCCACCTGGGCGCGAAGGCCCAGGCATCCTGTGCATAGACGCTGCGCAAGCGGGTCTTGCCGCCCACGTCGCTGACCACCGCGCCCGGCCCGCTATTGAGCCAGTTGGCCGCATTGGATTTGAGGATGCGCAGCGTGTAGCTGTCCTGCTGGAAACCGAAGTCCACGATGTGCGCGCCCTTGATACCGTCCGGCCGCCAGATGCCCTTGAAGGCCAGCGTGTTCCAGCCCGTGCCACCCTGGTCCTGCAGGGTGCCGGCGCCGCCGTTCAGTGCACCCGGCTGCGCGGTGGTAGCCGCGCGGACCTGGTCCTTCTGGTAGTCGTAAAGGC
The DNA here is from genome assembly GCF_056405195.1 of Polaromonas sp. P1_H6. NCBI lineage: Bacteria > Pseudomonadati > Pseudomonadota > Betaproteobacteria > Burkholderiales > Comamonadaceae > Polaromonas > Polaromonas sp. P1_H6. Next base: position 1,796 of record NZ_JBFUCN010000024.1, on the reverse strand, counting down.
TGCCCGCCACCTCCCAGTCCCACACGCCTTGCGTATTGGACTTGACCGAGAGGCCATGCATCACGTGGGTCAGCACCTCGTTGCTCACACCGAAATCGCTGGCCGCCAGGGTGTAGCCCCGGCCGTCAATGCTCACATTGCCGCTGTACACCGGCGCACCCGCTGCGTTGCGCAGGTAGCTCTGCGAGCGGTTTTCCGCCGTGTTCTTCCAGTAGCCCAATGTGTAGCTGGCGCGCACCGTCGATGAAAAATCGTAGGCCACCTTGAGCTTGAGGTGCTCCTGCTCGGTCTCATACTGCGTGGCGCCGCCCAGCAACAGCCAGGGCACATTGCGCGTGTTCAGGCCAGGCACCGCGCCGCTCACCACCGTGGCGCCCGGCGCGGGAGCCGTGGTGCTCAGCGTGCGCGTGGCGAAGGTCAGCGGCTGGCCCGCGCTTTCGGTACGGTTGGCATTGATGAACCACGACCAGTCGCCGCTGCGGTTGCCCAGCGAGGCGCTGGCCTGGCTTCCGCTGAAGCTGCTGTTGGTGCCATAAAGCTTGAAGTCCTGCGTGAAACCGCTGAGCTTGGCATGCGCCTCGAACTTCGTCGGCATGCGCGTGACGTAGTCCACCACCGCACCCACCGAGTTGCCCGGATAGGCCGCCGAGAACGGGCCATACAGCACGTCGACCCGCTCGATTTCCTCGGGCGTCACCAGGCCCCAGCGCGGCGCGTAGTTGGTGCCGTTGGCAATCCCGTTGCCCAGGTAGTTGGACAGCAGGATGCCGTCGGCATATACCGCCGAACGCGCGCTGTTGCCGGTGCCCGAGGCTCGGCTGGACAGGATGGCGTGGTTGTAGTCGCCGATGTAGCGCTTGCGCACCAGCAGGCTGGGGAAGTACTTGAGCGCGTCCTCGCTGTCGGTGGCGTTGATGGTTTGCGCGATCTGCTCGCGCGTGATGCCTTCAAGCGTCGTCGGGATCTGCGTGGGCAGGGAGGTCGGCTGGCCGCTGGTGACGGTGACCACGCCCAGGGATTTTGCCGGCGCGTCGGCCTGCGGCGCCTGCGCGAAAGCCGCCAGGGGGAAGGCCAGCGCGGTGGCGCCGCGCCAGGCAAGTGCGCACGGTGTGCGGGAAAGGTTCATGAAAACTCACACTCTGAAATGAACGGACGCGCAGCAGCAAGGCCGCGCGCGGGAATGCCTCAGGCGAGGCGGTTCAAATCAGAGTGCGGGAGGCCCGCGGCTGAAGGGCAGCCCGGGGACAGCGGCGCCGGCACTTGCCGGGACGTCCGCCACGGCAACAAAATCGCCGGAAAAACACGGAGCGGCGGCCACCGGCAAAGGCGGCAGCACCAGGCCCGGCGAAGCGCAGAGGTCGCAGCGCAGGCCCATGGAGCCCGCGTCGCCGCCGGCGGCATCACCGCTCGCATTGGATGAAACGGTGTTAATGCTGCAGATGCCGCCCAGCTTGCCGGTCTGCACGTCCTGGGCCAGCATGGACACCGGTGCCCACAGCGCCGACAACACCGCCAGGAAGGCCAGCCAGGTGGCTAGGCGTTCCCATACTGGGAGGGGTTGGCGGGGGGCTGGGTGGTAGGGCACGGGGGGATTATAAGTTGCCGGTTCTTGCGCCGGCTTGCGCGCCCCTGCCCTCTGCTAAGTCCTGCTGGCCGGGAGTCGCCCGGCATGCGACTCACTTTTTTTGCTTCGCCAAAAAAAGTAAGCAAAAAAAGGCGACCCGCAGTCTGGGTCCCTACGCTTCGCTTCGGGCAACCTGCGGTGCTCGACTACGGCGGGGTCTCGCGCAAACTCG